>JBGTJY010000171.1:0-1861 GCA_041744855.1 Candidatus Hydrogenedentales bacterium | reverse complement strand
AGCCGCAGGGTGGCGTGGTTGCGGTATTTTCGCCCAAGGGAGAACTGCTGAGCACGGTCGGGTTTCCGCAGCTTCCGGCGAATTGCGCATTTGGCGGCCCGGAGGGGAAGACGCTGTTCGCGACCGCTCGCACGGCGGTCTATAAGGTGGAGACCTCGGTGCGCGGGGTCGGTTTTGCGCAACGGTAGCGCGCGCTCTGCGATTTGCATATACCCATGACGCTTCTTAGAATCATGCTAGAGAAGGCGCGGAAGCGGCACGGTGACTGCCCGATAGCAACGAGTTGTGGGTAGGGCGGAAGTGTCTGCATTCCACGACGTTACGGATACTCATTGACGCATGGGTCTGACTCCCTTAACACGTCTCGGCCCGGAAGAAACCGGGGATTTTCGATTCGGCTGGAGCAACGGTTATCTGGCCGCATACCTCATTTCGAGCGTGGGCAAGAAGCGCGAACACAACGAGGACGCGTGTGTCATTACCGCGCCGGAAAACGCGTGGCTCGCCAAGGACCGGGGCAACCTGTTTGCCGTGGCGGACGGCATGGGGGGCGCGAGCGCGGGCGAGCGCGCGAGCCACGTCACGCTACAGACGATTATTGAGAAATACTATTCCGACACGGAACTGAGCATCCCGCAGCGGCTGCTCGAGGCCGTTACCGAGGCCAACTCGCGGGTCTTCCGCGAGGCCGAGAGCAACGTCGCGTATCAGGGCATGGGCACGACGGTCTCGGCATTGCTCATCTCGAACGACTGCGCGTACGTCGCCCAAGTCGGGGATAGCCGGGTGTACATCCGGCGCGAGAATCACGACCTCTACCAGATCACGGAGGACCATTCGCTCGTGGCCGAGCAAGTCCGCGGCGGGATCATTTCGGAGGAGGAAGCGCGCAATCATTCGCTGAAGAATCTGATTACGCGCGCGGTGGGCATCAAGGAAGAGGTCTCGGTCGACCTATTCTCGTTCCGGTTGAAAAAGGGCGACACGCTGCTGATTTGCTCGGACGGCTTGAGCGGCATGGTGGACGACCCGGAGATTGCGCAGCTTTTGAAGTTGGAAAATGTGGAGCATGTGGCGCGCATGCTCGTCGGGAAGGCCATCGAGGGCGGCGGCAACGATAATATTTCGGTGGCGATCGTGCGGCTCATCGACACGCCGCCCCGGGGCGAACTGCAAGAGGGCGGCACTCCCGTGATGATTCCCGCAGTGACACTCGGGCAAAAATTTCGCCGGTTATTCACGGGAGGCTGAAGCGCCAACTTGGCGCGCCAGCTTGGCGCGCCGGTTGGGGGGGAATCGGTGGCGGATTCTGGGGCACAAGCGCGGACGTTGTCGCGTTCGATCTGGATTCCGTGGGCCGTCCTCGTTCTCATCCTGGTTGCGAACGCATGCATCCGGGCACGTCTGCTCGACCTGCCGCTCGACCGGGATGAAGGCGGCTACGCTTACGGGGCGCAGCGAATCCTGGACGGGGGCGCGACGTACGTCGATTTCTACACGATGCGCTACCCCGCGATATTCGGGGCGTATGCGGCAATCGTCGCGGTGTTTGGCGAAACGCCGCGGGCGATTCACGCGGGACTGCTGATCGTCAATTCGGCGACTGCGGTTTTCGTGTTTCTGGCGGCGCGTTCGCTGTTTGGTCTGGCGCCCGCCGTCGGCGCGTCTGCGTTCTTTGTCGTGCTTTCGCTGAATGGCGCTACGGAAGGGCTCTCCGCGAATAGCGAGCAGTTCGTGATTCTGTTCGCGGCGATTGCTTTGTGGTTGCTTGGCCGGTTAACAACCCGATCGGGTAGCGCCGGGTTTCAACCGGCGGGTGTGCTTGCCGCGAAATCTACGCCGGAAACGCCGGGTGAAAACC
>JBGTJY010000170.1:0-2190 GCA_041744855.1 Candidatus Hydrogenedentales bacterium | reverse complement strand
GCAGGTCAACACCCACAAACGATTGAAACATGATCGACATGGCGAAACTCTCCGTGTAAGGGGCCAAACGAAAAATACTACCTCGGAGAAGCGTATCAACTTCTCCAGGCCCCTACACGGTTTTACGCTCGTCGAGCTTCTTGTCGTCATTGCGATTATCGGTGTCCTCATCGCACTGTTGATTCCGGCCGTGCAATCAGCCCGCGAAAGCGCACGATTGGCGCAGTGCAACAATCATCTCAAACAGATTGGCTTGGCGACGCTCCAGTTCCACGACACCTATCAGGCCTTTCCGCCAGCGCGACTGCAGATGCGAGGCTACCGAGACGAGGTTTGCGAAACTACGCAGCCCTCATGGCTGGTGCGCATCCTGCCCTATCTCGAAGAGAGCAGTGAATACGACCAGTGGAGTGTTTACGAACGGTTCGAGGATCATCCGCGCGAAGTGCGCGAGTTCGCGCCAGCGGTTTACGTTTGCCCTTCTCGACGGAGCGTCCAAGAGGCGGTAATCCCCTCGGAATCAGTCGTGCAAGACGTGTCCTACGTCTGTGGCTGCGGCGACTCGGTTTATATCGATCTCGTTGGTGGGGCCGTCGGAGACTACGCGGGCAACCACGGCGACTTCACCGGCGGCTCGAAAGGTGAGGAAACAGACTATTGGCTAGGAGGCAACGGCACGGGCGTGATTATCTCTAGCCGTGGCTTGTGTCGTCAGGAGGCTCCGGCCGGATGGATCGACAAAGTACGCCACAAGGACGTGCTCGACGGAGTGAGCAAGACATTTCTCGCCGGTGAAATGCACGTGCCGTTTGGCCGGCTGGCGGAAGTGCCGGAGAACGGGCCGATTTACAACGGCAGCGACCTGCCCGCGTTCGCACGCATCGGCGGACCCGGTATCGGTCTCGCCCACGGTTCCAGCGATGTTTCGATTCCAATCATCGGGTTCGGCAGTTGGCACCCCGGCGTTTGCCCGTTCGTGCGGGCCGATGGATCGGTGCAAGCGGTCGACAATTCTTTAGATACTCAAGTGCTTCGACAGTATTGCAACCGCGAGGACGGCGGAGATCCGGGCGACGCAACACAGCCCGACGCACCGAACGTCTTCTAATCCGTTACCGAAATATGTGGAGCCGTTTTTCCTTTTCACTCGGCAATCTGACGTTTTTGTTGATGGTGCTGGGCGCGGGGTGTAATTCCCGCGTTGCGACATATTCCGTGTCTGGCACGGTACGTTTCGAAGACGGGCAGCCTGTTCCACACGGCACTATCGAGTTCCGCAATGAGAAAAGCGGTGTTTCCGCGCGGGGCCAGCTCGATGATTCGGGAGCGTATTCATTGGAAACGTTTTCCGCAGACGACGGCGCTCCGGCCGGCAACTACCGAGCTATTGTCGCTCAGTATTTCAACGCGTCGCCGTCCACCGCACGCGTCAGTATGGATGCCGATCACCGTGTGCACAATCAGGATGCCGATGTGCGTGTCGCATCCGAAGTCGGCGATTTTTCAACATCGCCACTTCGTGCCGAAGTGCGGCCAGACGATAAAAACCACTTCGACTTTGTCGTGCGACGATATACGCCGCCGCGCCCATCAAGGCCCGGACCCACACGCGAGAAGTTGTGAGTTCGACCTCATGGACTTGATCGTCAATGGACGTCGACTACATCCCCGTGTCGATGGGGGCTGTCGGGCGTTCGGCCGGTACCGGAGTCAGCCGACTGTTAATAGTCGTCGGATTAGCCGGTCTAATTGATCTCTGCATAGCCAGTGACCTAGTCGACTGATAGCAGGGAACATGGAGCAGGGAGCCAGAATCCATGCTCTCCGCTCCATGCTTTCCCGGAAACGGTTCATTTACTGTGCAATCATCAATAGTTTCGTCCCCAGCCATTCGCCGGGATTGCTCGAATTTCGGCCGCGATCGATTATACTCGACTAGTTCCGGCAACCTTCCGAAATTACGGGAGTTTCGACCATGAACCGTTATGCACACACTTTCCGGGAAACTGGCATGAACCAGCGAGTTGTATTCGCCACGGCTATCATTTTGTCGATCGCCGCAACGCCGCTCTTCGCCGAAGTGGAAGTCACGCTCAAGTCGGGCGCTAACCTTATCGGCAAGGTGAAGATCGACGGCACCGACGCTGTCGTGACGGTCGACGATTCCGAGCTGCGCGTGCCCTTGGCGGA
>JBGTJY010000169.1:0-2164 GCA_041744855.1 Candidatus Hydrogenedentales bacterium | reverse complement strand
CCCCCCTCTAACACCCCCCCGCTACCAGGAACCGCCGTGACGAGTTATCCGAAGGCGCCGCGCGCAGGAATGGCGTCGAGGGGTCATCCATTCGTGTACATTCGTGAAATTAGCGGCCGCTGTTTTAGCGGAGATAGATTGGGTTGGTGTAAATCCAAATGCGCTCTTCGCCGTCGATTTCGAGCCACGCTTCCGCGCGATAGACGCCCGGTCCGTCGATAACGCGGTGAATAGAGTTGCCGTTGGCCCGCGCCAGCTCTTCGCCGTTCTTGAGGATGCGCAGAATGCAGTCGACCGGCACTTCGAACACGAGCTTCTGCAGCGGCTTGTGCGGCCCCTCGTCGCCCATGATGAGTTCGGGCGTCGAGTCTCCACCCGAAGCGGTGTAGAAGTGCACGCTCTCCGGTTCGCACATCCAATCGTGGCTGATGTACGCGTGGCCCGCGGCAATGGCGGCGCGGATTGCGGGCTCCGTCAGTTCCGTCGCGAGGACATGCGTGCTTACATTGCGGAACGAACGGTAGTACGGGTCGAAGTCGAAGCGCGTCAGGATGTCGCCGGGCTGGCGGCCTTTGGTCATTTCGGGAATGCCGGGACGCATCTTCGCGTTCAGCGGGCGCATTTCGTCGTCGTCGTCGACCACCGTGCCGATGAGCACGTTCTCCGCGTCGACCATCTTCACGATGAATACTTGGTTGTGATGACAATCGTTCGCCGCGATGCCGACGACGCGCTGGTTCGGCGTTTCGCGATCCCACTTTTGGAAGTACTCGACGGGATAGTCGAGCTGCGCCGCGAGAATTTCGTCGGGATACTTCGCCAACCGCTCGGCGAATTCCTTCGATTGCACTGGATCGGTTGCCCATTGAACGATCTGGAGGAGGATGCCCGTGTCGTCATTCGCATCGTCGTGGCGGTTGTAGGCTTCCATGCCGGTGAGGCCGGCCATCGGGTGATCCATGCGTTCCTCGACGTGCGAAAGAAAAATCAAGCCCGTGCCCGCAGTGGTCGCGGCGATCAGATCTTCTTTGGGTCCATCCATCTTCGCGAATACCGACGCATCGGGATAAAGCAGGAAGCCGTGCATCTCGGCGCCGGGAATGAACAACACGCCGTCCTTCATACCGCGCCAACCATCCATGAAATCGCGCGGCGGTCGGAAGTGGTCGGCGAGCATGATGACGTCGACGCCTTCCTTCTTCGCGTCGGCGAGGATTTCCTCGGGCGTGCCGCCGGTATGCGAAGAGTCGCCTGCATGGGCATGAAGAATCACGCGATAGTCATTCAGGCCGCGGAGAGGCGTCAGGGGTTTTCGGGATGCTCGATACTTCTCGACCGCAACGCGAGTGGCTTCGAGATGCGCCGGTTCGAGTCGTTGCGCCGTCGTGAGCGTGCGCCCGGGCGAGGTGCCTGGCTCGCCGCCGAACGCCGTTCCAACCATCGCGAGTGCGAGCAACGCCCGCAACTGAATTCTTACAAACATCGTTAAGGCTCCATGGAAAAGCATACGTAGTCCAAGAGCCTATCAGATTTCGGAAGGAAGTCTCCGCGCGCCAGCGTCTCCGCGCGAGTTAGAAAGAGGAGAGAGGGAGGTCTTGCATCGGTTTGAGAAGGAGCTGCGTTGTTTTGGAAGGAGAAGCGAATAGGGGACCTTTTTGGGGTCGCCTCCCTCTCTCTCAAATGGATTGTACCCGGAGATCGGAAAAGCGGCAAATGAGGGCGCGTAAACCATGGCGGCTTATCAGTTTAACCGCGGAGGACGCGGAGGTCGCGGAGGGAAAATCCAGAGCAATTTTCTAGAAACTATCCCAAAGCCCAAGAGCCCGTCATCCTGAGCGCGAGCGAAGAATCTCCGCCCCAGGATAACCGCAGTTAATGGCGCGACGAGATTCTTCGCTCGTGCTCAGAATGACCGAGTTTGAAGTTTGGGATAGCCTCTAGTCGTCGGAGGTCAAATGCAGGGTCTTCTGCAGTAGCTTCACTTGTTGGTGATACATCCCTAGTAACGTCTCCCGAAGCGAATCGTTTTCCGGGTTTTGCGCCAACGCGAGCGTTAGTTCCATCACCGCCGTTTCGATGAGGCCGAGATTTTCCTTAACCGGCTCAATGATCTCCGGGTCGACCGTGTCCGCGTTTACTTCCAGCACCTCTTCGAGTTGGGATT
>JBGTJY010000168.1:0-3740 GCA_041744855.1 Candidatus Hydrogenedentales bacterium | reverse complement strand
CCCCCCTCTCCCAATAGCCCCCCCCGAAAGCGTCGGCATGTCCTCCGAACGCCTCCTGCGCATCGCCCCCGCGATGGACCGCTACATCGACGCGGACCTCGTTCCCGGAACCGTCACGCTCGTCGCGCGCAAGGGCAAGGTCGTGCACCTCGAATCCCAAGGCATGCGCGACGTCGATGCCGCGACGCCCATGTCGACCGACACAATATTCCGCATCGCCTCCATGACCAAACCCATCACCTCCGTCGCGCTGATGATGCTCTACGAAGAAGGCCGCTTCCTGCTCACCGACCCCATCGGCAAATGGCTCCCGGAATACGACGTCAAAAACATGCGCGTCGTCGTCCCGTCCGCCGAAGGTATCGAGCCCGCGTACACGACGCGTTCCGCGCAGAACGCAATCACGGTCCAACACATCCTCACCCACACCGCCGGCCTCGCGAATACCTATCGCGGCTCGGCCATCGCCGAATACACGAAACTAACGGAACGCCGCGGCACCGAAACCGTCGGCGAAGTCATGACGCGTCTCGCCACGATGCCCCTGAACTTCGAACCCGGCACAGCCTGGGAATACGGCCCCGCGACGGACGTCGTCGGCGTCCTCGTCGAAAAGATCAGCGGCATGACCCTCGACGAGTTCCTCAAGAAGCGCATCTTCGAGCCGTTGCAAATGAACGACACTCACTTCTTCCTGCCCGAATCGAAGCTCGATCGCTTCGCCGCGCAGTACGCCCCGGGGGCCGACAACAAGATCGCGCTGCAAGACGCGGCCACGGCCGAAAGCCGCTTCGTGAAAGAACCCCACAACTTTTTCCGCGGCGCCGGCGGACTCGTCTCCACCGCAGCGGACTACTGGCGCTTCCATCAGATGATGCTCAATGGCGGCGAGCTCGACGGCGTCCGCATCCTGGGCCGCAAAACGGTCGAGCTGATGACCAAGAATCACACCGACAACCTGCCTCTATGGCTCACCGGCCCCGGCTACGGTTTCGGCCTCGGCTACAGCGTCGTGCTCGACGGCGGCCAGGCAGCCATGCCCGCATCCGAAGGCACCTACGGCTGGGGCGGCGCCTTCTGCACCTACTTCTGGGTCGATCCAGTCGAAGACCTAATCGGCATCGTGATGACCCAAGTCCGCCCCTACACCCACATCAACATCCGCCAGGAATTCCAAGTCCTGGCGAACCAAGCAATCACGGATTAATAGCGACGTACTACAACCCGTAAACTTCCTTGGTCCCCACCCTTGTCCCCGCAGGCTCGCCATTCATGGCGCGTAAGCGGGGACCTCTTCCTTTCTAATCGTTCAATCCCTCGCACTCATACTTCCCATACGTCCCATACTTCCCATTAAAATCCCCCGTGATCCCCGTGTCCCCCGTGGTTAAATTGGCGCTCACGCAGTCTCCCGCCTACCAAGCGCCATCAAATTCCCCACGAAACGCCCGATCCAAACCTGGAGATCGTCCAGCAACGTGTAAACAAGCGGCACCACGAGCAACGTAAGAAACGTCCCACTCGTCAACCCGCCGATGAGCGCGCGGCCCATCCCCTGGATCGCCCCGCCCCCCGTGCTCGTCGTGAACGCCAGCGGCACCGCGCCGAGGATCGTCGTGATCGCCGTCATCAACACCGGCCGCAGACGATTGTGGCCGGCCTGGATGACCGCGTCGAAACGGTTCACGCCCTCGCGCCGCAATTGATTGACGCAATCCACGATCACGATCCCGTTGTTCACCACGAGACCCACGAGGAAAATCATCCCGAGAAACGCGACAGTGTCGAGGTTCGACTGCGTGAGGAACATGAACCAAACGACCCCAACGAACGCGAGCGGGATCGTCGTCAGGATCGACAGCGGCAACAGCCACGATTCGAACAGCGCCGCCATCACCAAATAAATCAGCACGATGGACATCAACAGCGCCGACATGAAATTCGCCGCCGATTCGTCCAGGTTCATCATCTCATCGCCAAGTTCGAGCGAATAGCCCGTCGGCATTTCAAACGAATTGCGCAGCGCCTTCACGTACTCCGTCACCGCGCCCAAGTCTTCGTTCGAAGTTTTCGCGTTGACCCAAATGTAATTCTTCCCGTCGATTCGCTCGATGTTCCGCGGGCTGTCGGCCTTCGCGTAATTCACGAGCTGGCTAACCGGCACGAGACCGCCGCGCCCCACGACCATCACGTTGTCCAGATTCGCCTTCGATTTGCGGTCTTCCTCGCGGAACTGCGCCCACACCGAAATCTCCCGGCCGTCCTGCTTGATCTCCGGCAGTTGCGCCCCCACCAACGCGAATCCCACCGTCTGCGCCACCGCGCTCGCCGGCACGCCCATTCGATCCGCGAGAACCTCGTCCACGTCCAGTTGAATTTCCTTCTCGTTCTGCTGCGTGTCCGTGTCCGCTTCGATCACCCCGGGGATCGTTTCCATCATCGCAATCAAGCTGTCCGCGTACTCCTGGAGACGATCCATGTCGTCCCCCTGCAAGCGCATCGTCACCTGGCCCTCGCCCGTGCCGCCGCCCGTCGACGTCTCGTGTCCCGTGCGAAACCGTATCCGCGCGCCCGGTATGCGTTCCGGCAAAACTTCCCACAAGATTCGCATCACTTCATCAGAGGTGTACGGCAATTCCTCGCCGTCTTTCAGGTCGTCCTTCGAGAGCAATATGAGTTCAATATTACCGCGCCGCGGATTGTAGTGCTTGAATATATTTTTAATGCCGAGTTCTTCGCGGCGCTCCTCCACGAACCCATGCAACTGGTCTATGACGCCCGCCGTCTTTTCCATATCGTAATTCGGATCGAAGTTCGCCGAGATTTCGACCCGGCGTTCGTCCATTTCCGGCATTTCTTTCATGCCGATTTTTTTCATCGGCCACGCGAACGTCAGCCAGACGAATCCGCCGATGAGCAAAACCGCCGCGAGCCGATAGCGTAGCGCGAATTTCAGGCTTCCAATGTAAGCCGCCATCAACGGTCCCATGAACCTGAACGCGCTCATGTCGCCGCTAGCGGAACTCTCGCTCGGCTTTTTTCGCAACAGAAAGTCCATCAGCGTGCGCCTGTCCGGCCGTATACGGCTTAGCGCGAGCGGAATCACCGTGAGCGCAATAATCAGACTCGCGACCAACGCCATGGTCACGGGGTACGCGAATTGTTTCATGAACATCGACATCTCGCCGCCGTCCATGAATATCACCGGCACGAAAACGACCACCGAGGAGATCGTTGAAGCCGTGATGGCGAGGCCCACTTCGTTCGCACCCCGTTTCGCCGCTTCCACCGGGCTGTACCCAAGTCCGCGATAGCGATAAATATTTTCAGTGACGACGATCGCGTTGTCGACCACCATCCCGATCGCGATCATCAGCGACATCAACGTAATAAGATTGAGCGTCATCCCAGTGAAATACATGAACACCAGACCGCAAACGAGTGACCCCGGTATCGAAAGTGCCACAACGATGGTCGGGATAAAGCGCGCGAGAAAAAGATAGATCACCGCGATCGATAGAAGCGCGCCCGATTTACCCGAAGCGCGCACACCGGCCAGCGCGCGCTCGATGATCGAAGCCTGATCGTGAAAGACCAGATGGTTCGTCCCCTCAAATTCGGGCGTCGCCAAAACGGTCTTGAACTCCTCCAACGCCGCCCGCGACGTCGATACCGAGTTCGCCTCCGCCTCTTTGGTCACCATAAAGAACAATTGCCGCCGGCCGTCGAGCGAGTAGTGC
>JBGTJY010000167.1:0-7306 GCA_041744855.1 Candidatus Hydrogenedentales bacterium | reverse complement strand
CGACGCGCACCGTGCCGCGTTCCTGATCGTACTCGCCGATCGCGCGTTGGTAGCGCGAGAAATCGATGATGAGTCCCGCACCGATGGCCGAACCGGCGAGGCCCGTGCCGGCGCCGCGCGGGATGATCGGTATGCCTGCGTTGGCCGCGGCGCGCATGATGGAGACGGTCTCGTCGTGCGATTGCGGGAACGCGACGCCGAGCGGCTCGATTTGGTAGATGGAGGCGTCGGTCGCGTAGAGCTGGCGGGTCAGGTCATCAAATCGGATGGCGCAGTTCGACTCTGCTTTCAGCGCGCGCTGCTGTTGCGTCGTCATGGAATGACGCGTCATGGCGCGTGCAGAGTCATGCGGCGACGCGCCGGGCGTCACGCGATGGCGGCGGGCAGGCGGAAATGGACGCTCTCGCGGACAAACTCGTCTTCGACGACTTCGCACGGGCCGCGCGATTCGAGGTAGTCGATTACTTCGCGCACGAGCGACTCGGGAACGGACGCTCCCGACGTGAGCAGGACCGTTTCGACGCCGTCGAGCCATGTGGGCTCGATCATCGCGGCGTTGCTGACGAGGTAGCTGGGCTTGCCGTACTCCGCGGCGATTTCGGCGAGGCGCGTCGAGTTGGCGCTTTCGCGATCGCCGACGACGAGCACGAGGTCGACCTGCGGCGCGATGGCACGGACGGCGGCCTGGCGATTGGACGTCGCGTAGCAGATGTCCGCTTTCGGCGGGCCCTGGATCGCCGGGAAGCGTTCCTTCAGCGCGTCGATTACTTCCTGGCAATCGTCCACGCTGAGTGTCGTTTGCGTGATGTAGGCCAGCTTCGATTCGTTGGGTACTTCGAGCGAATCGACGTCGTCCTTCGAGATGATGAGCCGGATGTGTTCCGGCGCCCAGCCCATCGTGCCGATCGTTTCGTCGTGGCCGTGTTCGCCGATGAGGATGATCGTGAAATCTTTCGAGGCGAAACTGCGGGCCTCGTAGTGGACTTTTTCGACGAGCGGGCAGGTCGCGTCGATCACTTCGAGCTTGAGATCTTTGGCTTTCGCCCAGCGGTCGGGGCCGACGCCGTGCGCACTGAAGAGCAGATGCGAACCGGCGGGCACACTCTCGAAATCGAGCACGAACACGGCGCCTTTCGCGCGGAGATCTTCTACGACAGCCTTGTTGTGGACGATGTCGTTGAGCACGTAGACGGGCGCGCCGTAGCGTTCGAGCGCTTGCTCGACGCATTTGATCGCGCGCTCGACGCCGGCGCAGAAGCCGCGGGGTTTGGCGAGGATGATTCGCATAAGTTGGTCTCGTAATCCCAGATTGCCACGGCCGCGCGCCATGCTGAAAGGCGCGCAGCCTCGCAATGACGGGGCTAATTATACACCCATGGTCTTGCCGGCGGATTCGAGGTCTTTGCAGGCCTCGACTACGCGTGCGGCCATGTTGGCGCGGCCGGCTTTCAAGTACGAGCGTGGGTCGTAGGCCTTTTTTGAGCCGACTTCGCTGTCGATTTTGAGTACGCCATCGTAGTTTTTCATCATGTGATCGACGATGGGCCGGGTGTAGGCGTATTGCGTGTCGGTGTCGACGTTCATTTTGATGACGCCGTAGTTAAGCGTCTCTTTGATCTCTTCTTTGCTGGAGCCGGAACCGCCGTGGAATACGAGATCGAAGTGCGCCTTTTGACCGTGTTTCTTCACGACGGCTTCCTGGCCGAGCTTGAGAATCTCGGGTTTCAACTTGACGTTGCCGGGCTTGTAGACGCCGTGCACGTTGCCGAAGGTCGCGGCGAACATGTAGCGCGCGCCTTTGACGGCGGAGAGTGCCTCGTAGACGCCCAGCATATCCTCGGGGGTTGTGTAGAGTTTTTCGGCGGGCACGTCCTCGTTGTTGATGCCGTCCTCTTCGCCGCCGACGACGCCGGCTTCTACCTCGAGGATGAGCTCGTTTTCGTGGCACATTTTCAGGAGCTCGACGGCGCGCGCCATGTTGTCCTTGAGGCCGAGCTCGCTGCCGTCGAACATGTGGCTCGTGAACACGCAGGGACGGCCTTCCTTGCGGCGCTTCGCGGTCTCTTTAATGAGCGGGATGAGAAACTTGTCGACCTTGTCAGGCACGCAGTGGTCCGTGTGCAGAACGATGTTGACAGGGTAACGCTCGGCCATCATGCGCGCGTGATCGGCCAGAGAAATCGCGCCCAGCGGCATGTCCTTGAGGCTGCCCGAAGCGAATTCGCCGGCGCCCGTCGAGACTTGGATCATGCCGTCGCTCTTGGCGGTTGCGAAGCCTTCGAGCGCGGCGTTGATCGTTTCCATGTTCACGCAATTGATCGCGGGGTAGGCGAACTTGCCGGCCTTGGCGCGGTCGAGCATTTCGATGTATCTCTGATAATTTACTATCGGCACGGTTGTGCGCTCCTCTTCATCGTTCGAGTAATTCGGCCCCTCGCCGCTTGAAAAGCGGCGTTACAAATAGGATTCCCACCCACTTCCCGCGAAATTATACCACCGGCGCGTGGCGTAGGCTTACGTCTTCTGGAACGAGCGAGACATTGCACGGCTCGTGCGCCCGAGACGGCTCCCGCCGCTCGACTTTGCCGAATCGCTGCTTTGGTTTGGTTTCAATGCAATGGCCCGAACCCAATGATTGAGCGACGAAAGAACGAATGCAGAGTTCCGTTAGCGGCGCAAACGCTATCATAGTTCGCGGAAACGATTCTAAACTGAGGTCGCAGGTTCAAAACCGGATCCAGTTTTTGGAGGACACATCTTGAGCGAGGCGCGAGAAATATCACCGCTATATAGATTTCGCCGGGACAAATTGCCCAAGGGGATGAGCTACCCACTGAACCGTCGGGATGTAGATTCGGTCTTTTCGCGAATCGGGACAGAGGAACGCGATAGCGTCTCTTTTTGCCTCCATCGTAACGGACGATCTCAGCAATACACTGACGTCTTCAGTTTTCACTTCAGCAACATCTCGACCGTTGCCGTGCCTTCGGACAGCAAGAAAGGAGTGCGAGAAAAGATCCTGTTCGAAAAGCGGCCCGCCTTTTATGCTCGCAGGATCTTTGTCAATGCCGTATCTGCCGCCAGCAGGAAAGAAGTGCAGGAAAAGATCCTCATCGATGGGCTGCCTTCATTTTATGCCTGGCACGAAATGATCTCGGCGTATCGGCAGAACTTAGATATTCGGACCTATTTTTCGCTGGAGTGGAACGGAACCGAGTTGACGCAGCGGTGTTGGCCGGTCGAGCTCGGCTAAAGCAACTCCTCCAATTCATCGACAAGCGCGCTGAAGTGCGCCATCGCGCGATTTACAGGTTCGGGTTTTTCCATGTCGACGCCGGCGTCTCGGAGGAGTTCGAGTGGGTATTTCGAGTTGCCGCCTTTTAGGAAGTTGAGGTAGCGCTCGCGCTCTGCGTTGCCTCCGTTGAGGACGCCCTGCGATAGCGCGATGGCCGCGGAGAGTCCCGTGGCGTATTTGTAGACGTAAAAGCTGCTGTAGAAGTGGGGGATGCGCAGGCATTCGAGCGAGAGCGCTTCGTCCATCGTGAATCCGGGGCCGAAGTATAGCCCGAGCAGTTTCGCGTATTCGTCGCGGAATCGCTCGAGCGTGAGGGGATCGCCGCGCTCGGCGATTTCGTGGATGATTTTTTCGAATTCGGCGAACATCGTTTGACGAATGATAGTGCCGCGGATTTCGTCGATCTCGCGGTTGATGAGGAACGCGCGGCGTTGTTTCGATTTCGCCTGGTCGAGCAGGCGTTTGTTAAGGAGTTGCTCGTTGAACGTCGACGCGACCTCGGCGACGAAGATGCTGTAGTGGTAATACTGGAAGGGCTGATTGCGCGCGCTGAAGTAGGTGTGCATCGAGTGGCCGGCCTCGTGCGCGAGCGTGAACGCGCTATCGAGCACGTTGTCTTTGTAGTTCATCAGGATGTACGGCGGGCCTTCGAATCCGCCCGCGGAAAACGCGCCGCTGCGTTTGCCCTGGTTCTCGAATCGATCGACCCAGCGGCCATTGTGCAGGCCCTCGCGCAACGTTTTGCAGTAGGCCGGGCCCAGTGGCGCGAGCGCATCGCAGACGGTGTCCGCGGCTTTGGGATACGGCGTCTTTTCGCGCTTCATTGAGACGATGGGGACGTAGGTGTCGTAGACGTGGAGGTCGCGAAGCTTGAGCGCGCGGCGGCGGATTTCGAGGTAGCGGTAGAGCGTCGGCAGGTTGACGTGCACCGCGCTGATGAGGTTGTTGTACACGCTCGCGGGCACGTTGTCATAGAAGAGCGCGGCGTCGAGCGCGGAGGGATAATTGCGCGCGCGGGAGAGGTAGACGTCCTGCAGGACGGAGGAACTCAGCGTCGCCGCGAGGGCGTTCGCGTGGTCCTCGAAGACTTGGTAGAACTTCGTGAACGCTTCCTTGCGCACGGCGCGTTTTGGCGATTCCAGGAAGACGCGAAACGAGCCCTGGGTCAATTCCGCTTTGCGCCCGGATTCGTCGGTGACGTGACCGAACTTGAAATCGGCGTCGGTGAGTTGGCCGAAGATTTTGCTGGCTGAGCCGGCGACTTCGCCTTGCATCGCGAGGAGGCGTTCTTCCTTCGGCGAGAGGATGTGTTGCTTGTAGCGCAGAAGCTTCTCGATCTGATACCGGAACTCGGCGAGTTCGGCCGCGTCGAGGTAGGCGGCTATTCTTTTGTTCGGTAGCGATTGAATTTCCGGCGCAATGTAACTCGCAGCCTCGCCGGCGCGCGTGGCGATGTACGTGTAACGCGCGACCATGGCTTGGGCCTGGTTATCGGCGACGTCTTGGGAGGATCTGAGGAACGCGTAGGAGCCGAGGCGTTCGGATTGCAGATCGAAGGCGACATCGAAGTCGAGGCACTTGCGCAGCGTCGCGGCGGAATCGCCGAGCTTGCCGCGGAATTGTTCGTAACCGGCGATCTGTTTTTCGAGTTGCTCGAAGGCGCGTTCCCAGGCTGCGTCGTTCTTGAAGAGTTTTGTCAGGTCCCAGGTATCGTTCTCGGGGACGTCTTTGCGTTTGGGTAATGATTTCACGGCGGGCATGCGGTTGATTCCCCCGATAGGTGGCTGGCGGGTTCAGGAGCGGTTCCAAAACCTGCCTGTCAGTCATTCTGAGCGGAAGCGAAGAATCTCGTTCACGCGAGGTCTCCGGTTCAAGAGATTCTTCGCTTCGTTCAGAATGACAGGTGTACGAATGGTCAAAAGCGAATACGCGATATGCGTGTTCGGAATCGCGAAGTATAGATCAGGAATTTCGATCGTATAAACTCGGTGTTGCGACAGGCGACTTTCGATTTTTGAGTGAGTGGACGTCCCGACTGCGCCGCGTTGTCATTCCCGCGGCGGCGGGAATCTCTCTATTTGATTCGGGGCGCTAGTCGGGCGGAGAGATTCCCGCCTGCGCGGGAATGACGGTGAGGAGGAGGGATTCGATGAATTTACGCTGCGCCGGAATGGTGTGCGTTTCTGTTGCCGGGACGTTTCTGACGATAACGGCATTCGCGCAGACGGAATCGGAGAAGCTGCATCGTCTGTTCGCCGAGGAGTGGGAATGGTCGATGGAGGCGTATCCTGAGACGGCGACGTCTACCGGGTATCCGGGGCAGGACGATCGGTGGACCGACATGAGCGCGGACGCGATCGCGGCGCGTCAGGTGCATGAGCGCGAGTTGCTCGAGCGGCTTGCGGCGTTCGATCGCGGGGCGTTGAGCGCCGCGGACCAACTCAACTACGACCTTTTCAAAAAGGACGCGGAGCTGGCGGTCGAGGGTCAGGCGTTTTACGACGTTTACATGCCGATCAATCAGCTCGCGGGAGTGCAACAGGAACTGGCTTCGACGATTGGGCGCATGCCGGTGGATTCGACCGAGGACCTGGAGAATTTTCTCGCGCGATTGGAACGCGCGCCGGCGCGCATTCGGCAGGAAATGGAGTTGCTCAAGCGGGGACTCGAGCTGGGCACGACACCGCCGAAGATTACGCTGCGGGATGTGCCGGATCAGATCAAGAATCTGATTTCCGAGAATCCTATGTCGAGCCCGTTGCTCGAGCCGCTGGGCCGCGTGCGGGATTCGATTGCGTCGGAGAATCGCACGCAAATTGCGGAAGCGGCCAAGCACGTCTACACGGATGCGATTGTGCCGGCGTTGAATGAGTTGCATGGATTTCTCGTGGGCACCTACATCCCGCGCGCGACGGAGACGATTGCGGCGACGGAGTTGCCGAAGGGGAAGGACTGGTACGCGTACCGCGCGCGGCTGATGACGACGACATCGAAGACGCCGCAGGAAATTCACGATCTCGGGCAATCGGAAGTGAAACGCATCCGCGGCGAGATGGAGCGCGTGATCGCGTCGACGGGGTTCGAGGGATCGTTCGACGAGTTTCTGACGTATTTGCGCACGGACCCCAGGTTTTATTTTGACGACCCGGATGAATTAATCCGCGCGTATCGCGAGATCGCGAAACGGATCGACCCGGGATTGATCAAGCTGTTCGGAAAACTGCCGCGCTTGCCTTATGGCGTCGAGCCGATTCCATCGTACTCGGAGAAATCGCAGACGACGGCGTATTACATGCCGGGCTCGCCCCAAGCCGCGCGGCCGGGGACATTCTTCGCGAATACCTACGACCTGAAAACGCGGCCGATTTGGGAGATGGAGGCGTTGACGGTGCATGAGGCCGTGCCGGGACATCACCTGCAAATCGCGCTGGCGCAGGAGATGGAGGGCGTGCCGGAATTCCGGAAGTGGTCGGGGCCGACGGCATTCGTCGAGGGTTGGGGATTGTATTCGGAGAGTCTCGGCGAAGAGATCGGTATGTACGCCGACCCGTATTCGAAATTTGGGCAGTTGACGTATGAGATGTGGCGGGCGGTGCGGTTGGTGGTCGATACGGGGATGCATGCGTTCGGCTGGTCTCGCCAACAGGCGATCGATTTTTTCGCTGCGAACAGCAGCAAGCCGCTGCATGACATCACGGTCGAGATCGATCGGTACATCGTGTGGCCGGGCCAGGCGCTTGCGTACAAGATTGGGGAGCTGAAGTTGAAGGAGCTACGCGCGCGGGCGGAGGCGGCGTTGGGGGAAGAATTCGATCTGCGTGCGTTTCACGATGCGTGTTTGGAGAATGGGGCGATACCGTTGGATATTTTGGAGGCGCATATCGATGGGTGGATTGCGGAACAGAAGTCGTCGTGATTGAAAGTGCGACTCCGGGCTCGTCATTCCATCGCAGGCAGGAATCTCTCAAATGAATACGGCGCAGCGAGCACAGGGGGGAGATTCCAGCCGGC
>JBGTJY010000166.1:0-2809 GCA_041744855.1 Candidatus Hydrogenedentales bacterium | reverse complement strand
AATTTCGGCGAATCAGGCGCGGAGTTGATACCCGCCGGCGCGGCATTCGTCGGTGGATCGAATCGTGTGTTTCTCGGTCTGGCAACCGAAACGGAGCCGCCGATCAGCACGTTGCTAATCGCTGAACCTAACGTCGGCGATCCCGATGGCGCGTACGCGCTCATCCCCGGCGGCGCCGATCCTATCGCCGGGCTGACGTTCATCGACTTGGCGGCCACGCCGGAAGGCGGCGGGATCGTTCTCGCCCGGCGACTCGTTTCGACATCGAAACAAACGGGCTGCGGACTGCCCGAATGTTTCGAGGGCGTGCTGGTCGAGGTGGATTTCGACGGCGAAGTAATCGACGAGGCAGCTTTCGCAGAATCCGATCCAGCAGGCACGATCGACATGACGCCAAGCGATATCGTGCTCGACGCAAACGGCAATATTCTGATCGTGGGATTCCTGGAACGCCCGGAGACGGTCGGCCTCGTTAACGATTATTTCCTCAAAACAGCCGATGCCGATTCGCTCGAGATCGTCGACACCCAACGCTTCGAAGTTCCCGACGCGGGCCTCACGCCCCCCCGCCTGGCCGTCACGACGGACGACGGCATCGCCCTGGCGGGATCGTCCGGCATGCTCGGCGACGACCAAATCCTGATCATTCGTCTCGGGCCAGAAACGACAAGCCGCTAGTTCATCCAATCCGTAGTAATTCGGGGAAGATAATTCATGCACGAAATCAAGCTGCCGCAACTCGGCCAAAGCGTCGAGGAGGCGTCCATCGTCACGTGGTACAAGTCTGTCGGCGATTCCGTCGAAAAAGGCGAGCCGTTGTTCTCCGTCCAAACCGACAAAGCCGAAATCGAATGCGAAGCCACTGCCTCCGGTGTGCTGCGAAAAATTCTCGTCGAGACAGACCGCGTCATCCCCGTGCTCACCGTCGTCGCCTATGTCGGTGACGCCGCCGAGCCGCTGCCGGAAACCAAACAACCTGAGGCCGCGCCCGCCGCGATCGCATCACAACTATCCCCGCAACCAAATAAGACTATCCCCGCCGCCGCGAAACCAAGCACGACGACCGCGGAACCCCGGCGCGCAATTTCCCCCCGAGCCAGCGCCACCGCATTGCGGCTCGGCGTCGCGCTGGAGGGCATCGCCGGCACAGGTCCGAACGGCCGGATCATCGAGACTGATGTACTCGCGGCCTCCAAAACTAACGGCGCTCGCGCGGCAATGCCTACCATCGCTTCGCCCATGTCGACCGCGCCCGGAACGCTCAAGCCGATCAGCCCGATGCGCCGCACCGTCGCGAAGCGCATGACGGCGAGCAAGTTCTCCGCGCCGCATTTCTACGTCACCGTCGAGGCCGACATGTCGGCATGCAAACGCTACCGCGAGACGGCAACGGGATTTCGTCCGACGTACAACGACTTCGTCCTGCACGCGGCGGTCACCGCATTGAAGGTATTCCCCGGCGTCAATGCGCAATGGTCCGATGGCGGCGTATACGAATTCGAAGGGGTGCATCTCGGCGTCGCCGTAGCCCTCGACGAAGGCCTGATCGTGCCCGTCATCCGCGACGCCCATCGTCTCGATCTCGAGGGTCTACATCGCGCCGCGCAGGCACTCGTCGAGAAAGCGCGCGCGAACCGCCTCACGCCGGACGAATACGCAGGCGCATCGTTCACCGTGTCGAATCTCGGACCCTTCGGCGTCGACGAGTTCACCGCGATCATCAATCAACCCGGCAGCGCCATCCTCGCCGTGGGCGCAATGCGCGAGCGCGCCGTCGTCGTCGATGGAAAAATCGAAGCCCGGCCCACGATGCGCATGACCTTGTCGTCCGATCACCGCGTGATCGACGGCTCCGTCGCCGCGCAATTCGCAGGCGCCGTCAAGAACGCGTTGGAAACGGCGGACTTCTCCCGCTGAGCGGCGCGACCATGGCTGCGCACCGCGGCGGATCGCAACGATGAAAACCTGCGCAATGATGAAACCTGCGCAAACATGAGTCCCGCGCGCCGGATCGACATCCACGATATCGTGGCCGTGTTGCTCCTCTGCGCGTTGGCCATCGGCGTTTTCTGGCCCGCATTCCGAGACCGCGGCATTCCCTTCGACGTCTCCGCCGTGCTCGCCTACCCGCCGTGGCGCGACATAGACTCGCCGCCCCCCAGCCCCTCCGACCCCTACGCGCTCGCGCAGGCCCTGCAGCGCTACCCCGATCTCGCGTTCATTCACGCATCGGCCCAGCGGAACGACTCGACGCTCTGGAATCCGCTGGAACACGCCGGCTCGCCCTTTCTCGCGCGATGGGACTCCGGCGCGCTCTCGCCGTTCAACTGCTTCCTGCGCTGGTTCGACCTGAACGCCGCAATCCGCCTCGCCGCGCTGTTCAAAGTCCTGGTCGCCGGCCTTTGCGCCTACGCGGCGGCGAGCGGATTCATGCTCCCCCGACCGTTGGCGCTCAGCACGGCCGTCGTGTATGCACTCTCCGGCGGACTACTCTTCTGGCTGGGATTCCCGAGCTCCGACGTCGTCCCGTGGATTCCGCTCCTCCTCCTGGGGGCCGATCGCATCGCTTCGGGCCGCTATCGCGCATGGCCCCTCGCCGCGATCGCAGGCGCCGCAATGCTGCTGGGCGGCGACCCGCTCACCGCGCTGACGGCAGCCATTGCGTGCTTGGTTTTCGTCATGTTTCGGTCGATCTTCGAACGCAAACCAATCAGGCTGTTGGGCGCGATGACGGCGTTCGTCTTCGCATGCATCGTCGCGATTGCGCTCTCCGCCATTCAAATCGTTCCCTATTTCGATCGATACGGAT
>JBGTJY010000165.1:0-8675 GCA_041744855.1 Candidatus Hydrogenedentales bacterium | reverse complement strand
TCTTGCGGCCATCGATGGCGAGATCGGAAGTACCCGCGTGTGCCGCGTCGACCCCTGCCGTGCGCAGTGCGGCGCAGATACGCCCGAGTATCGCGCGATACGATTCATGCAGGCCGCGCAGTTCGGGCCGCGCGTTCAAGTCCAGCACGAGCGAATAGTTCAGCGAGCCGCGACCTTGTAGGACGCAGCCGCCGGCGGTGCATCGGCGCTGAAGCGAGACGGAATCCGCGCGGCAATGCTCGACCCACACCTCGCGCTCGATTTGCTGGGCTACTCCGACGACGACGAACGGCGCCGGGCTTTCCCAGAATCGCAGGGCTTCGCCGCCTTCGCCGGCCGGGCCGGACTCGGCGCGATTCAGCAAGACCTCGTCGAGCGCGAGGTTTTCCTCTGGGAGGTCGAAGGAATGATCGAAGCAATTCACAATGGGAAGTATGGGAAGTATGGGGGGGACGGATTGGGACGGGCTCGCGGGGGGACAGGACGGATTAGTGCGGTGCTCATGTGGCGACGTGATGGGCGGCCTTCCCGTGCTGAATGATGGCCTTGAGCAGGTCGTCGAAGTTATCGCTCTTCGTGTAATAGGCCGAAGCGCCCGCTTCGATCATGGCTGACGCGCGGTCGAATTGCTCGTAGATGGAAAGACCGATGATCACGACGTGGGGCATCGCTGACTTGATGCGCCGCGTGGCTTCGACGCCATCGAGCCGGGGCATCGAGAAGTCCATGAGGATCACGTCGGGTTGCAGTACCATCGCCTGCTCGACGGCCTCGAGTCCGTCCGACGCCTCGCCGATCACCTTCAATTCCTTTTCGCTCGCCAGCACGGCGGCCAGGCCCCTGCGCATGACGGCGTGATCGTCTACGAGAAGCACGCGGATCTGTTGATGGCGGGAACGGGGGCGGCGGGTTGTCTTCTTGCGTGCGAGGCCCGGCCCCAACTGGACATCGAGCGAGGTAGGTGGATCCTGAGAGGAGGCCAGGGCGGGCGCGACCAACGTGAAGCGCGATCCGCGGCCGATCTGGCTTTCCATTTGGAACTGGCCACCGAGTAGCGACAAGCGTTCGCGAATACTGAACAGGCCGAAACCGACTTCGTCCTCGCCTTCGACGTCCATCGCCGCATGCGCGTCGAATCCGCAGCCCTTATCGGATACGACTACGGAAATCTTGTCGTCTTCCAACAGACCCAATTCGACGGTCGCCTCGTTGACTCCCGCGTGTTTTGTGACGTTGAAGAGCAGCTCGCGTACAGACTGGAAGATCAGTATTTGAATGTCTTCCCGTTCGGATACGACGGGCAGCACATGCTTGACGGTGACCGTCAGCGCGTGCTTGTCGAACATCCATCGCGCCAACCAGTCGAGTCCGGCCGCTAGTCCGCCTTCGTACAAGATCGGTGGCGCCAATTCGACGGTGAGCGAGCGGGAAGCGGCAATCGCCTCAGCGAGCATGGAACACACCTCGCCTATTTCCGTGGATTCGCGGCCATTGACGGCACGTTGCAAAACGCTCAGGTGCATTTTGGCCGCGACCAGGATTTGCTGCAAGTGATCGTGCAGCACCTGCGCGAGGCGCTTCCGCTCGCGTTGTTCGGTCAGCGTCAGTTTCGAGGTCAAGCGGCTCAACTGCCGTGCGCGGCGCTTGAGCTCCGCGGTGCGCTCGGATACGCGCTGCTCGAGCTCGTCGCGCGCCTTGCGCAGTGCCTCTTCGGCCACCTTTCGCTGAGTGATGTCGATACCCGAGGCCTGCACTTCCGTGGGGTGCCCCGCTTCATCAAATGCGAGCGCGTGGTTGGTCCACAAGGTCCAGCGCACGCCTTCCGGGGTAGCGAAGCGATTCTCAATGGCGAGCTTCGGAGCATCTGGTTTCAGCGCGGAAATCTGGGCCCGCGCGCGCGCGCGATCTCCATGCGCCACGAAGCGCCACAAGTTCTGACCGAGCAGTTGATCCGGTTTGAGGCCTTGTGAACGCGCGTAGGCGCCATTGGCGAAGAGAATGGTCCCATCGGGCCGGAACCGGCAAACCATTTCGAGTTGGCCCTCGACTACCAACCGGTACCGTTCCTCGCTTTGCCGGAGATTTTCGTAGAGCCGCGCGTTTTCGATCGTTTGCGCGGCGCGCGCGGCGATCTCTTGCGCGACCTCGAGGTCGCGCTCGTCGAAACGGCGTTCCGATTCGCCGCGCACGAATGCGAGCGCGCCACAGGCACGGCCACCGACCATCAGCGGGACACAAATATACGAACGGAGATTGAGTTCGCGCAATCCTTGTAGATGCTCGGCATTTTGGGCGCGCTCTTCCAAAACCTTCCTCGGAATATCGGGATACATCTCCGGCTGGCCCGTTCGGATGACATGCAGGACACCGGCTTTTCCGTCGTCGCGCGGCGGGTATTTCTTGTGGAGCCACTCCGCGAGCGCGACTCTCTTAGGGTCCGCGTGCGCCACCGCGAGACGCCGCAGCCCGCCCTTTGTATCCAGCATGTCGACTGAGCACCAGTCCGCGAAGAGCGGAACAGCGGCCCGCGCGATGTTCGATAAGGTCTTTTTGAATTCCAGGGATTCGGTGACGATCGTCGCCGCTTTTGCCAGGAACGACCCGCGGACGGCCGCCTCTTCCGCGCGGCGCCGCAGGACGGATTGGCTCTCGTACAGTTCCGACGTCGTAATGGCGGCCGCGGCGATGTTGGCCAGCGCCTGTGCGGATTCAATCTCGATCGGCGTGAAGCGGTGCGCGGTGTAACAATAGAATACGAGGGCACTGGTTATCTGACCGTGCACGGGCAGGGGGAGGATCATCATCGACTGGATGCCCTCCTCGATGTAGCGCTCCCATCGCTCCCTGAAAATCGGCATGCTTCGGTCCGCGAGCATCTCCGGCTGGACGACCAGCGGCGTCGTGGGTATGTCGAACCCGCTCGCGATACGAACGGTTTCGCTCGCCAACTTTTCCGATAGACCGGTGCTGTTGGCCACGTGCCAGTCTCCGCCTTTGTCCATGCGCCAAAGGCCGAACGCGTCGGCGGCGACGAATTCGCGCGACAGATTCAGCAGCGCGGGCAGCAGTTCCTTCGCTTCGATGGTCTCGATGAGGTGGGAAGTTGTATCGAGGAGTAAACGCAATCGTTCGGAGAGTTCCCGCAGATTCGCCTCGTTGACGCGGAGCGCTTCCTCCGCCTGCTTGCGCTCGGTGACGTCGGCGACGACACAGACGAGTTTCAACGGCTCATCGTTTGGTCCGAGTTCGTAATCTCCCGCGAGTTCGATCCACCTCCATTCAGTCTCGTTTTGGCGGCGAATTCGGCACGCCGTGCGTAAGCGCTTGTCCCGTCTCGTGCCTTCTCTGAACGCTTCGCGTACGCGATCGAGATCGTCCGGATGAAGATACTCGTCGAAGAATCGCCTTCGGCCGATGGCGCCGTCTTTGTGCGTGATCCCGAAAATCTCGTACATTCGGTCGTTCTCGAAGATCGTCTCGCGGCTTGGCGCGATCCACTCGAAGATGCCGAGTCCCGCGGCCTTCGTCGCCACACGCTGCCGTTCTTCGGAAGCCCGTAGTTTCTCCTCGGCCTTTTTTCGTGCCGTGATATCCGTTTCGGATCCCGCCATCCGGACGACATTTCCGGCATCGTCGCGCATGGCGATACCGCGGTCCTGAATCCAAATCCAACCGCGGACTTTGTGGTGAATCCGATACTCTTCCGAGAAGACGGACGTACGGCCGTCGAAGTGGGCCTTCACCGCGGCCATGACACGATCGAGGTCGTCGGGATGAATTCGGCTCGACCATTCGTCTTCGTTGTCGCTAACTTCTTGATCGGCCAGCCCTCGTAGTTCCTTCCAACGCGGGGAAAAGACGACGCGTTTGGCGACAACGTCCCAATCCCAGATGGCCGCCTCCGCGCCTTGAATTACCAACTCGTAGCGCTCGGAATTCGTTTGCGCGGCGACTTCCGCGAGCTTGCGACCCGTAATGTCCACGGTGGCGCCGACCATGCGCAGCGGCGCGCCTGCGTTGTCGTAAAAAACCGTGGCGTTCGTGTGCACCCAGACGAGTTCGCCGCTCGGGCGTTCGAGTCGAAACTCAAGTTCGTAGGGCGCGCGATCGTACAGTGCGGCTTGAAGGGCGGCGTTCACGCGGTCGCGGTCATCGGGGTAGACCAATTCGATAAACGATTCGACCGTTCCGCCAAACGTCCCAGGCGGGATACTGAATATTTCGTAGATCGCTTCCGACCACGTCACCGTATTGGTGGTGATGTCGCAGTCCCAAACACCCACTTTGCCGGCGCTGGCCGCTAGCCGAAATCGCTCCTCGCTGTCTCGCAGTTCGGCATCCATTTTCTTGCGGTCCGTGATGTCTACGATCGACGCGATCCAGCCAATTACCTCGCCGTCTCGGTCACACACCGGATGATAGTTGACGTGAACCCACCGCGGTCCGACGGCGGGATAATTCAGTCGCGCTTCGAATTGGACGTGGTTGCCCAAAAGGACGTTGTCGATGTGGGGTTTAATCAGCGCGAAATTCTCTTGGCCCATGCACTCGACGATCGGCCGGCCCGCCATCTCGCTGGGCCTCACTCCGAACAGCGCCGCCGCGGATCGATTGACGTACTGATACCGGAGGTCTCGGGTGCAATGGAGCAGAATGAGCGGCGTGGTTTCAGCGATCGTTTCGAGTTCGGCGTCCTTCGCTCTTAGCGCATCCTCGGCCTGCCGCCGTTCCGTGACATCTGCAATGTAGCCCTCGATCGCGATGGGGTTGCCGCGATCGTCGTAGACCGGTTCGCCCTGACCCAGTACCCATCGCAGCGCCCCGGACTTGTGAACGATCCGATATTCCACTTCGGCGGAGCGGCGCTCGCGCAAGGACGTATTGATCGATTCGCGCACGGACGCCAAATCGTCGGGGTGCACAATTTGCGGCCAATGGATTCGATGCGAGAGAAGTTCTGCCGGCTTATACCCGGTGAGACGTGCGACGCCGTCGCTGACGTATTCCGCGGTCCAATTCTCGTCGATACGGCAACGATAGGCGGCGCCGGGTAAATTCGACATGAGCATCGATAGACGTCGCTGCGTTTCGCGTGACGCTTCGGCGCGATCTTGATCGGTTACTTCGCTAAACGCATTGATCGCGCCGACGATGCGTCCGCTGTGGTCAAAGATCGGGTCGATGTTCACGAGTACGTGGACACGCGTTCCGTCCGGACGCTCTATGACTACGTCTTCATTCCGGACTTGCCGACCGTCGTTGAGCGCGAGCGCCATTGGCGTTTCATGATGGGGCAGCGGGGCGCCATTGGGGCGCCACAATCGATGCGAGCCGCAAAAGCGTTGATGTTCGTCGCCCAGTTTGGGCGACCGGCCCCAGAGTTGGGCGGCCTTCTCGTTGTAGAACGTGATGACGCCCGAAGGCGCGTCGCAGGTGTAGACCGCCACGGGCAGTATTCCGAAGAGCTGCCGGAAATCGTCGACCCCGGCAGACTGGTGCGCAGTCTCGAACAACGTATGCGACTCCAAGAGCAGGTCTCAACCCTGCGCCGAACCTCTCTGCAGAATTCGGCTTGGCAGGATTCGGCTTGGCAATATTCGGCGCCTCAACCCGGAGCATTGTACTTCATTGCGACGATTAGCAGTGAATCGATTGTGCTCAGAAATCAACGAACCCGCGTGGCAGCTTGGGAAACAATTACACACTGTTGTGCCTGGTCTGGGCGCAGAATCGCGAGCCACGGGTGGCAACTCTGCACTGAGAGGTTGGCCCAGAGATTGCTCGGTCTGGCGAAAAGTTGAGTGGGTGTGTACGAGAGAATCGGTGGCCTGATGATCTGGCGAAAACGCGAAAAAGAAATTAAGCCGATCTCCCCTGGAGTGTTGAGCGAGGAAAAGGACCTCTCGCCCGACGAAGTGTTGCCCGAGGGAAACCAAGAGGGCGCACGAAAAAAGAAGGCGCTGCGAATCGCGATGCAACATGTGCTCATTCAATCGGCTTTGGCGCGGAAGACCAAATTGGCCCGGAATAGAGCAGTCGCTCGAAAAGTGAAGCGCAGAAGACCATGACGCACAAACGCAAAATAACTAACGCCTGTTCGAGGAGATTCTGGCGGAATAGCTAGCTCGGACCTCCTCCTACTTCCCCTGGTGTCGGCTCCATCCTCCGTCTTTGCCCGCAGCCGACGCCAGGGTCTTTTTATTTTCTCGCCACCCCCACAGCGTAGCGTAGCCGCAATCCAAACCACAGGGGAAGACGGGCAATTTCAGTGGGAAGCCTGGGAAGTATGGGAGTAGGACAGACCCGCGCGGTTAGTCGGGAGTAGGTCAGAGGACACTTCGCAGCGTCGCGATGATGCCGTTGACATCGTCGAAACATTGAATGTGAATCTGGGGCGAGAGTCGCTCGACGCATTCTCGGTATGACGGCGCTAGAAGAAGCACGATACTCGTCGAGCCAAGAATCTCGCGCGCAGCAAGGCCGAGTTCTAGCGCGCTCAAATCCCCAAGCGATTCGTCCACGATAACCGCGGCGAAATCGCTGCGTTCCAATTGGCCGACGGCGTCCGATCCACGAGACGCCATGCGAACCTCCAAGCCAAGCCGCTCCAATTCGCGTGCGAGAAGCGTCTTGCGCAGATCATTCGCGCTTGCAACAAGCGCCATCGGTTTCTTTTCAATCATGTCGCTATTCGGCGAGTTCGCATCGCTGTTTTGAACCGTTCCGGATTTAGGCAGCAGTGCATCGTTCCGATAATGCCCGGCAAGATTCAATCCAAAAAAATACTCGTCGTTCAGGATCGGTGGGGTTTCAGTGGACCTGACCCCAACGGTCCCTTCAACGAGTGGTTTCTCCTGGATTTTCTAGATTTTTCTCGATTTCGAAACTTTATGGGAATCTTTAAGTCGAGACTGTCAAACGGCTTAGACGCGGATGGCGGTGTCGGTGAATTCCCCTACACGATTATCCTGCCTCTTCCTGATAAAAAATCGCCCCCGCCTTCGTGCAAAGTGCGTGCTGGGTAACCCGCCGCTGGGGCTGGGGAGGTGCGCAATGGAACTGAGACTTTTGAGACAGGGAAACGTTATTGGGAAATCGGCCGCGCTTAAGAACCTGCGCGAGCAAATAGAAGGGGCAGCCAAGTCGGAGTTGCCGGTACTCATCTGCGGCGAAGTCGGAACGGGAACGGAATTCGTCGCGGAGGAAATTCACAACCTCAGCCCACGGCGCTGGAAGCCATTCGTTTCGGTGAGCCCATCCAGGGAATCGATTGCAAGCGTCACCAACGACTGGTTCGGGCCAAAGATCGATAAGATCAAAGAAGCTAAAGGCGGCACGCTCTTCCTCGACGAAATTTCGAATGCGGACATGCGCACGCAGTCGACGCTGTTGCGCGCGCTCGAAACCGAGAACCTTTCTCCGTTCGACGACGAGCAGTCCGCGCCGTGCGACGCGCGAATCATCGCCGCGACCAGCCTATCGCTGGAGGACGCCGTCGAGCGGGAATGTTTCGACGTCGATTTGCTGCGCCGGCTCGAGGCGATCCGTGTCGATGTACCCAGTTTGCGCGCGCGGCAAGAGGACATTCCGCTTCTGGTAGATTTCTTCCTGAGATTCATCCGCAAGGAATATCGCCTGGAAGTCGAAGGCATCACGCTCGACGCGATGGATTGTCTGCTTGCCCACCCGTGGCCGGGCAACATCCGCGAACTCAAGAACACGATCATCCACGCGGCAGTGTGTCTGGGCACCGGCACAATCGGCGTGAAATCGCTGCCCGAGCGTTTCTCGCGCGTCGTGGCGCTTCCCATGGGACCCCGGGGCTTCGCGCGAATCAGCCCGAATCTTCTTGGTTTCAATGGCAAAGATACTATACGGGTAAAAGAACCGCATTCTAATATACTCGTTCTTCGCAAAACTGCCGACGGAAACGCTTACAGTGACGCCTCCCAGGAGGCCGTTCGTCCAGCGGCGAACGGGCGAATCGGCCGGCTCCTCCGCAAACGCGCATCCGCCGTGCTGGCGATTACGCGAGGCAAAACCAACTGATCCGAGGGCACGCTCGTCGGCCGTTCGGGTGACCGATCCGTTCGCGTTTGAAGCACCGAAGTTTGTCAATTTTGAATCCGAAAACTTCGCCAAAATTCGAGTAATACTGAAGCCGCGAGACGGCGTCAACCGAATCCCTCCCTGAATCGCCGCGCGAACATCTCTCCGCTTCGTGAGTTAGTCCGCGTGGTGATATACTCCTTCCTCAAAATCGCTTTTTTATCCTTTATTGGAAGGTGGTATGGAATCCCTCAAACACACGGTGCTGATCGTTGATGACCACGCGCTCGTACGACAAGGCATGGCGAAAGTTATTGAATCGACCGAAGACTTGGCTTTGTGTGGCGAAGCGGCAGGAGTCCAGGCAGGGCTGAAGCTCATCGAAGAATTGCGGCCGGACGTCGTCGTCCTCGATCTTTCGCTTCCCGACGGCGATGGGATCGAATTGATCAAGCGCGTGCGTAAACGCAATCTCGAACCCAAGATGTTGGTGTCGTCGGTGCACAGCGAGATGATCTACGCCGAACGCGCGGTCCGTGCCGGCGCGCATGGGTACGTCAGCAAAGACGCCAGCGCTCAGGAACTTCTCGACGCGATCCGCGCCGTGTTGTCCGGCGAAGTTTCCG
>JBGTJY010000164.1:0-3750 GCA_041744855.1 Candidatus Hydrogenedentales bacterium | reverse complement strand
TGGACGGGATGGTTACGCATTTCGGGATACCACGGGACGGTGCCGACGATGTCGCAATCCACGCGGTGGCCGACGTTCCAAACTTTCTTGCGGAAGATGCGGCCGGGCACGAGGACTTGGACGGTTGGGATGGTCGCGCGGATACGCTGCAGGTCGTCGTGCGTGATGCCGTATTCGATCATGCGCGTCCGGCCTTGCGCGCCGGTGTCGTCTTCGGGCGGCTTGATGCTTTTGACGATGATGTTCTGGCTGCCTTGTTGGCGGATGCGCTCCTGCGCGGCGAAACTTGCGCCTTCGCCAACGGCGAGCATCGCGATGACGGAGGACACACCGAACACGATGCCGAGCATCGTGAGGAGCGAGCGGAGCCGATGCAGCCAGAGACTTTTGAAGCCAAGCTTGATGCTCCGCCGGAGCCGCTCGATCGAGAAAGCCCGGGGCCGACCGAGCGGCCTACTGTTGGGTTGGGGCATCGGCCGGGACGGCGGTAGCGGCCGCATCCTCGCGCACTGGCTCAACGGCAGTGGTCGTTTCTGCGGCGGCCTCAACCGCATCGATGGCGGCAGGTTCTTCTCCCGCCGCAGGCTGTTCTTCCCACGGGACGCGCTCTTCTTCGGCCTGATCGTTGCGGCTGCCATCGGGCGGGCGAATGAGGACGCGCTCGCCTTCGGACAATCCTGACGCGACGACGATGTACTCGACGGTGGTCTGCGCCGTCTCGACGGGACGCTTCTCGACTTCGCCGTTCTTGAACACGAAGCAGACTTGCTGCTTGCCGTCAGGAACGATGGATTGGATCGGGATGTACATCGCGTCGGGCAAGGTCTCGACGAGAATTTCAACCTCGGCGCTCATGCCGGGCTTGAGCCAATCGTGGACCCCCGCGACGGTGACCACCGTTTCGTAAACCTTGAGGTCGGGATTCATCCAGCGGTTTTCAGCATCGGGCAAAACGGCGACTTTTTGCACGCGGCCCTGCAGGACACGGTCCGCGAAGGCGTCGACGCGGACGCGGGCCTGTTGGCCGATTTTCACTTTCTTCACTTCGGACTCGTGGACTTTGATCTTGACGGCCATGGTCGTCATGTCGGGAATGGTGATGATCGCCTGACGTTCGCGGATGGTCGCGCCTTCTTTGATGGGCTCTTCGTCCCAATACCGATTGCCGCTGCCGCCGTAGACGACGAGGCCCGCGCGCTCGGCGTACATCACGCATTTGTCGACTTGCGTCTTGTACTCGACGATGCGGGTCTGTTCGATGCTGTAGCGCGCCTCGGCGGAGAGGAGTTTCGATTCGGCCTGCGCGAGTTCGGAGAGCGCTTGTTTTTCGGTGCGTTCCAGTTTGCGTTTGGCCTGCAGGAAATCGGAGGTGAGCTTCTCGGCTTGTTTCGGGAATTCGTATTCGAGGAAGAGGTCTTTGGCGGTCTCGGCCGATTCGACGCTGATGTTTTGCTTCTCGACGTCCATCTGCGCGTTGTCGAGTTCGCGTTGGGTCACGAAATCCCGTTCGAAGAGGCGCTTCAGCGCGTCGAGTTCCGTTTCGGCGAGGGCCTTCTCTTTGCGCGCGACGTAGAGTTTGTCTTGTAGTTCGCGGATTTTCTGGCCAGCCTCGCCATCGCCAAGCACTTCCGCGCGGGCGAAATCGAGGAAGTCGATTTTGGGGTGACCCAGGCGCAAATGCACGAGCGAGAACTGCGTCTGCGGCTCCATGGATTCGTTCTCGGGAGACGCCGGCGCGGGCTGGGATTGGCCGTCCGCGGGCGATACTTCGCCGCTGGCCGGCGTTGCAGATTGTGGCGCTGCAGGTTGCGGCGGGGCAACGATGACGCCCTCGCTGCTGGCGATCTGTTCGTTTACGAGCGCAGTCGCGATTTCCGGTTGGTCCGCAGCGGGATCGATCTTCACTTCTGCTTCGGCGTCGCGGCGAGCCTCTTCGGCGACGAGAATCTTGTCGAGAATCTCGTTGGTCACTTCGCGGCCCAAAAACTTTTCCAGCTCGAGCCGGGCGAATTTCAGCTCGAGTTCCGCCGCGTAGATTTCCGATTCGCTCTTGTTGATTTGGATGTCGTAGCCCTGGCGCGCTTCGGTGACGGAGGCTTGGGTGCTCTTAAACTGGATTTCGGCGGTGGTAAGTTTGTCGCGGAGGGACGAGCTGTCGAGTTCGACCAAGCGTTTTTTGGCCTTCACGTCGTCTTCGGTGATGTAAGTGCCTTCTTCGACGATGAAGAGGATTTTGGTGCCTTCCCAGCCGGCGACTTCGGATTTGACCTCCTGCGCTTCGAGGGCTTCCATGTTGCCGCCTTCGAGCACGATGATATCGAGGGGGCCTTTGCGGACCGGGAAGGTGGTCGGGGCTGCGCCGCCGGCGTCGCCCGAGCCGACGAATAGGACCGTGCCGACAATGCCCGCCAGAAGCACGCCTAGCGCAATTAACCCGTTGCGCTTGATAGTCTTAGATCGCGTGGCCGAGCGCGAATCCGACAAGGAGCTTCTCCGGTAGATGCGTGCTTCCCCGTGCGTGCGCCCGCACAGCGGATCTTCGTTCTCCCCAATCGCATTGTACTCTTGCGTAGTGTAGTTGAGACGCTTTCGCCCTACAAAAGGTGACTCTCAAGCCGGAAAGTCGAGATTCTCCCGGCCGCGCGCTGAATGGCTGTACCCAGGGAATTGCCGTTCGAATAGAAAACGATCAGCCAGTGGTCGGCGTTGACCCCTACCGGCCATCCATTAATTGCCCGCGGGCGCCGTGGGTTGCAGGTCATTGCACCCGGGTTAATGGCCGTGCCGATGGCCATGGGCTTCGCCGCGTAGGATGAATCCCGCATCGTTGACAGGGAAATCGCCCTCGAATTCGCCGAGATACTTCTGAAATTCGACGTGGCCATCGAGGAACAGCACGTTGGAACCGCCGGGGATATGGTTGAATTCGTCGAGGGAAAACTTGGCGACTTGGTCCCACATGACGGCGATGAGCGACTGGGCCGCCTCGACGCCCCCCGGGTTGTTGATGTCGGTAATGAGGAATCGCTCGACGCCCTCACGAAGGCGATGGAAGGTGTCTACGCCGGCGATGGGTTCGTCGAGCAGCCAATCTTCGTCGACGAGCGTGGGGTCGGCCAGTAGGTCGTCGCCGAGTAGGCCGACCGAGTCGTCGAATCCGTGCCAGGAATTGTGCCCCGCGATGTGGCGCTTCAGCGCGGCGTTGTCGACGGCCCAGCCGAAATAGACGTAGGGATACTCGACGACCTCACAGGGTTGGACCGTCTGGTCGCCCGCGAAACCGGGGACCGCTTCCCAATTCTCCGAGGGCGTCCCGCCTTCGTCCCACAGTTCGAGCGCGGTTTGCGGTCCGAGCGCGCTGGGACAGATGAGGACGCTTAAATCCGGCAGGTATTCCGGGTAGGTCGACTGGACGTTGAAGATCAACGTGAACGGATGCGCGTTTCCATCGCAATTGAACAGTTTTTTCGCGGGGAACTTCTCGCCTTTGCTTTCGCTGGCGTACATCTTGAGGGCGAGTCCCATTTGTTTGAGGTTGTTCGCGCAGGAGGCGCGACGGGCGGCTTCGCGGGCGCGGGCGAGCGCTGGGAGCAGAAGCGCGGCAAGGATGCCGATGATCGCGATGACGACGAGGAGTTCGATTAGCGTGAAGCCTTTGCGGGATGAAAGAGTGGTTTTCATGGAGAACGTCCTAAATGTTGCAGCCAGATGGAGGTGTTCTGTTCGTCGGACATCGAGAACGAGTACGAG
>JBGTJY010000163.1:0-2180 GCA_041744855.1 Candidatus Hydrogenedentales bacterium | reverse complement strand
CTCGCCGATTTAAACGCGGCGGTACCAGGATGCGACGATCGTATGAACCGCACAAGTCCAACGATTCAGGCGAAATGCCCCTACTTCGGCGAGTGCGGGGGGTGTAGTGCGCAGGATGTTGCTTATGAGGAACAACTGATTCGTAAGCGGGAGTATCTTCGTGATTTGTTGCGGGGGTATTGGCAGGGGGATATTGAGATTTTGCCTTCGCCGGAGATTTGGAACTACCGCAACAAGGTCGACTTCAATTTTTCGCCGCGGCAGTATGACGAAGCGCCGCCGAAGGATTTCGTGCGCGAAACGGTGCTCGGGTTTAATCGCAAGGGCAAGTGGTATTGGCCGCTGGATATCGAGACTTGTTCGATTGCGCCGCGCGGGGCCGATGGGTTGCTCGAGGCTGTGCGCGGTTGGTATCGGGCGCATGGCGTTCGGGCGTTCGATTCGCGTAGCGGGGACGGGGTGCTGCGTGCGTTGTTGGTGCGTGAAGGGCGTCGGACTGGCGAACGGATGGTGATGCTTTGCACGCGGTCGCAGGCTGGAAGCCTGCACCACAAGGGGACGAGCTCGCAGGCTGGAAGCCTGCACTACAACGAGGCGACGAGCTCGCAGGCTGGAAGCCTGCACCACAACATCGGGTCTTTTGTGGACGCGGTGCGTGCGGCGGGTCCGGTGCATAGCGTGTATCACGGGATTTCGCATGGCCAGGCGCAGGGGGCTTTTGCCGAGGAACTGGAACTTCTCTACGGCGCGCCGCGGATTCACGAGGAGTTGCACATTGCTGACGGGGACAAGCGCCGCGAACTTCGATCCGCGTTGTCGCCGCTTAGTTTTTTTCAGACGAATACGCTCGCGACGGAAGTTTTGTATGGGGAAATTCGGCGTTGGGTGCGGGAGATTGGGCCGCGATTTCTTTATGACCTTTATGGCGGCGCGGGGGGCATTGCGCTTGCGTGCGCGGACCTTGTTGAGGTCGTTCGGTCGGTCGACAATGTGCCGGATGCTACGCAAGACGGTCATGAGAATGCTCGGCTCAATGGTGTCGACAATGTTTATTTTGCGACTGCGGACATGAAGGACTATTTACGTTTTCTGCGGGATAGTGGGGGCATGGAGGCTGGGAGCGCGGCGATCGTCGATCCTGCGCGGAGCGGAATGAATCCCAAAGTTGTTCGACGTTTCTTGGAGTGCGGGGCTCCGCGGTTTCTTTATGTGTCGTGCAACCCGAGCGTGTTTGCAACGGAACTTCCGGAGTTGTTGACGCGGTATCGATTGGAGCATGTTCGCGCGGTGGATCTTTTTCCGCATACGCCGCATGTGGAACTTTTGGCTTCGTTTGTGAGGATGAACACGGACTAACACGGACGGGCCCGGCGCAGCAGAGCCGCAACCAAACCACGGGGATCACGGGAATACGATTCACACAGATGAACGCAGATTGCCACGGATGAACACCGATGAACGCGGATGGGAATGATGGGACGAGTGGGAAGAATGAGGGCTTTCGCGGTGGGCAACAGTTAGGACAAGAGCCGATGACGATGACGATGACGATGACGAAACCGGCGACAATGCAAACTGTTACTTGGTGATGTGGGCGAAAATCTTCAGAAGATTGATGGAAGGGGGAACACTGTAATAGGGACGGGCACGGAGACGGCGACGGGAAAGCCGCCGCGCTGATTGACGGCGCTTGGGCTGGGTCCTATACTCGCGGTTCATCGGGAGACTGAACGTGGACAACGCAACGATTGACGCGAAAATTAGCGCCTTGCCCATGCTCGCGGGGATCGATGCGGCCGCGCGCAGTCAAGTCGCGTCGGTCATCCGGCAGGTCTCCGACATCCTTAAATACGACGACAACGACACGCTGATTCAGGAGGGTTATCTCTCTTTCGGCACTGGGTACATCGTTGTCGACGGGACGGTTAGCGTCGAACTCAGCCCGGAGCCGATCAAGCTTAGCGCGCCGGCTGCGCTGGGCGAGATGGCGCAATTCAAAGCGATGGACGTTCGCAACGCGACGGTACGCGCGAGCGGCGATGTGACTGCGTTGCAATTTTATTGGGACGACATTTACCAGGCCGCGGCGAAAACGTTGCCGCCGGAAACGATGACGGCATTCCGCGACGCGCTCGAGCGTCAGGTGTGGGAACGATTCGCTTACAAGGACATCGTGAACT
>JBGTJY010000162.1:0-7177 GCA_041744855.1 Candidatus Hydrogenedentales bacterium | reverse complement strand
GGGCGCGGCGCGATCGCGCAAAGTTCCAAGCGCCGATGGTTTCGCGTGCCGCCAATCCCCCGCATGTTCGGCGCGGGTGTCATCCTGCGGCGGCAGGCAATCGCCGCGAGCCGCTCGAGCGTCATCCTGATGATCATCGCGATCGTGGCCGGCGCCGGGCTCATCGTCGCGTTTTCGATCCGCGACGGGGGCGAGGCGAATCCGCTGTACTTCGCGATGGGCGGCATGGGGGTGATCGGCTTTTACATGATCATGCTGGCCGGCGCGATGCTGGGGATCGATTTCCGCGGCGAATTGGAAACGATGGAACGCTTGAAGACGTTGCCGATCGCGCCCACGGCCATCGCAGTTGGAGAAGTCCTGCCGCCGACGATTTTCGTCACGCTCTGCCAGATCGTCTTCGGAGTTTTCGCGGGCGCGCTGACCACGCAATCGTTAGCGATCCTGGGCGTCGCCGCGCTGATGTTTCCGCTCAATTTCGTCGTGTTTTCGGTGGAGAATGTGTTCTTCCTGTTGTTCCCTGCCCAGTCCCACGTGGCGCCCGGCGACTTCCAGGCATTCGGCGTCGTTATGCTGCAAATGATTGCGAAGGCGATCATTGTCCTGCTCATCGCGGGCTGCGCCGGAGGCGTCGGGTTCCTCCTCTATTCGCTCGGCGTTCCCATCGTAGCGGCGGGCGCCGTGTGCTGGTGTTTGCTCGCGGCGTTCGCGGCGTGGGGGATCACCGTGGTCGCGTGGGCGTTCATGCGATTCGATCCCAGTATGGACCGGGCGTCGTGACGTTCGCGTCGCTTCGATCCGCCGCTTGAATTCGTTTCTTGGAGAGTGGCGTTACGGAATGCACATCACTTTCGTTGCGGACTGACTGCGGTCGCGCAGCATGCTCAAGGCGGCCGGTAGCTCGTGCAGCGTCACGCGTTGCGTGATCAGCGGGCGAATGTTCAGCCGCTTCGCCGCGATGAACTCGATCGTTTTTGCCCAGTCGTTGCGTTCGCCTTCGCCATACGCGGAATTCCACGTGCCGATCAGCGCCAGCTCTTTTCGCATCGCCGCGCTATAGCTCGCCGCCGGAATCTTCATGTCGCCATTCGGATTGCCAAGTAACACGACGCGTCCCTGACGACGACACGCGCGAATCGCATCCGCCAGAGCAGCCGCGCTTCCAGATGCCTCGATTGCAAGCGTGTACCGATCCGCAAGCTCTGTCGCGGATTCTTTCGTCACGCCCTGAAACGAACCGATGCCGAGCGTGTCGACCAGCACGGCGCGCGACGGATCGATATCGACCATGCAAACGCTCGCCGCGCCCAACGCCTTCGACCACAGCCCGCAGAGAAGTCCGATAGGTCCCGCGCCAAAAACGACGACCTGCTCACCCGCCACGAAACTCGCGCGGCGCAACGCGTGGAGCGCGACTGCCGCGGGCTCCGTCATCGCGGCTTCTTCCAACAAGACGCCCTCGGGCACGCGCTGCAAATTCCAAACCGGCGCACAGACATATTCCGCGAATGCGCCGTCCCGCCGCGATCCGAGATAGTCATAACGTTCGCACAGTTGATACTCGCCGAGGGCACATGCCTCGCACGCCTTACACGGTATCAACGGAAAAACGGCAACGCGCGCGTCCAGCCAATCCGCATCGACACCATAGCCGAGCGACTCAACCGTCCCCGCGAATTCGTGGCCCGGAATCAACGGAAAGCGATATGTGCCCTTGGTAAAGACACGCGGAATATCCGATCCACAGACCCCGCAACAGCCCACGCGCACGAGCACTTCGCCGACGCCGGGCGCCGGGCGGGCGATTGATTCGACGCGGAGATCGCCGATCTTGTGAAGTACGCAGGCGTTCATCGAGAGCTAGAATAGCAAGGTGCGTAGCAGATCACGAGCGAGGATGCGTGCTCTTCATGAACCGCTGCACCGTCATTCCTGCGCAGGCAGGAATCTCTCCACTTCTCTCCACGCGCCGGATCGATGGGGAGATTCCTGCCTGCGCAGGAATGACTTTCGAATTGTTAGACTATTCATAGAGAGCCGACGCTGGAATCCACTTCAATGTACTGGGAACGCTACACCCACAAGCAAATGAAGGAGCGCATCAACGCGGCGCTCGCCGACAATCTCGACTACCGCAAGGAATACGTGCTCGGGTTGCCGGCGTCGTACCTCGACCGCGAGGAATTCTACGCCGACGCGCCGTTTCTCGAGGATGCGCCCTATTTGCGCGCGCTGATCGAAAATCCGAACCACATCGGGTGTCACACGTTGGCACGAGGCGAAGCGGCCTACGTCGGCACGCAGGCAATCGAACGCGAGGTCGTCGAGCTTGCGGCGGAGCAGATTTTCCACGGCCAACCGGGCGAGCAAGACGGCTACATCGCCTCGGGCGGCACCGAAGCGAACCTCGAGGCGATGTGGATTTATCGCAACTATTTCATGCGCGAGCACGGCGCGCAATTGAGCGAAATCGCGGTGCTGCACTCCGAAGACAGCCATTACTCCGTCTCGAAAGGCTGCGACCTCCTGCACGTGCAACCCATCCGCGTAGCCGTCGACAGCAACACGCGCCTAATCGTGCAGCACGAAGCCGCGCAGGCGCTCACTCGTGCGCGGGCCGAGGGCGTGAAATATTTGATCGTGCTCGTGAACATGGGCACGACGATGTTCGGGTCGGTCGACCGCGTGAACGAACTGGGCGAGACGCTCGAAAACCAGGGCTGGATGTATCACGTGCACGTCGACGGCGCGTTCGGCGGATTCATCTATCCCTTCATGGACCCCGCCAACGAGATGACGTTCGCGAATCCCCGCATCACGTCGATCGGCCTCGACGCGCACAAAATGCTGCAAGCGCCCTATGGCACGGGCATTTTCCTAATCCGAAAAGGCTGGATGCATCACGTCTGCACGGAGGACGCGCGCTACATTCCCGGCAAGGATTTTACGCTCATCGGCAGCCGCTCCGGCGCGAACGCGATCGCGGCGTGGATGATCCTGCGCACGCACGGTTCCGAAGGATGGAAATACAAAGTCTCGCGCCTCGTCGATCGCTGCACGCGCGTGTGCGACCGCCTCGACGAATTCGGCATTCGATACTACCGTCATCCGCACATGAACATTCTCGCAATTCGCGCGGAGGACATCGATCCCGAGGTCGCGAAACGCTTCTATCTCGTTCCCGACGCGTACGACCGCGCGCCGTCGTGGTGGAAAATCGTCGTCATGGACCACGTCACGCCCGGCGCGCTCGATGCGTTTCTCACCGCGGTGAAACCCTAATCGTTCCCTGAGGAATTCGAAATGCACATCGGCGACTATCGGCGCACACAACCCAGCACATTCAGCCCGGCACACAGTACCGACCACATGACGCGCGGCGAGGTGCGTGAGCTCGCGCATCGCTTCGATCGCCTGCAACTCGCGTTCAACGCGCTCTGGGAACTCATCCGCGAAAACACGAAGCTCAAGCCCGAAGACCTCGAAGCGAAGATTCAAGAAATCGACGCGCGCGACGGCAAGGCCGACGGAAAAATCGGCGACACGCCGCTGCGTTGCCCCGTTTGCCAACGCGTCTCCAGCTCGAAGCACTGGAAATGCCTCTACTGCGGCCAGGAATTCGAGCGGCCCTTCCCAGGATAGGCCGCGAAATTTCGCCCCTTACTTCGCGCTACTCAGCGCAGCCGCGCCGAATCCAATCAAGCAAACGCTCAAAGCCAGCAGCGGCATCGCGAGCGCGAACGTCGCCAACGGATCGCGCGCGAGCACGGCAAACGCGATGATGATTGCAGCATGAACAGGCAGCAGCGCGACGCCGGTGACGATCAGCCGCTTGCCCAAAATTTTCAGCTTGGCTTTATCCACGACGCACCAAGCCGCGCACGAGCGGATTCAATGGCCGCCGGTCCGAACGCGATGCGCGCGCTCCGCCAACCATTGACACTGCTTTTCGAGACGCTTCATCCACTCGATCGGCGTGAATCCCGCCACCGTGCCGTTCATCTGTTTCGACTGATACGAAACCGTCGCGACGTGTTTGACGCCCACCGCGTAATAAAGCGCGCGCTCCTCCGCCGGCGTCATGGTCCGATGCTTCTGATAATTCTCAAGCAAGATATCCGTGCGCAGATCGAGGCGATTCGCCTCCGTGGCCGTGCGCACGCACAAGTTCGACACGGCGTACGCAAGGTCTTCGAGGTAACACCCGTCGCCCGCAAACTCCAAATCGACGATGCCGGCGAGACGTTCCTGCACAAACAACAAATTCCCGCTGTGCCAGTCGCCATGAATGAGTCCTGTCTCGAATCGATTGCGCGCTTCCCAGCTCAATTCTTTGCTGGCGTCGCGCAAAAATAACGCGATCGAATTGCAACACGCATCGACCCCTTCCGAGGCGCCTTCTTTGCACGCCGCGTCGTAGAGTTGGCCGAACAAGTCGCGCGGGACCTCGCTGAATCGCCACATCCGGGTGTCGCGCTCGGGCCGGGGAAAATCCCGGCAGACGACGTGGAATCGCCCCAACGCGTTCGCCGAAGTGATCAGCGATTTCGCGGTAACTTGCATCGGGATGCCATCGATGAATTGCTGCAACTCGAGCGCCCACGTCCGGAATTCGACGATCTTCTTGCCATCCCGCGCCGGCAGAATTCCGGGCACCGGCAATCGACTCCGCCGCAAGTGCTCGGACAACCGATGCTGGAATCGGAGCGCATCCAGAATCTCGGGATCGGATTTGTACGTCTTGACCAGAAACTTCCCAACGGTAGTCTCGACGATCAGTTTGCGGTGCCGGCGTTGGTGGGCCGCCGGTAAGTTCTTCGGCACGGTGAACTCGCCGACGTTGTAGTGCTTCCGAATAATTTCCTCGAAGCCGGGCCCCAATTCGGGCGCATCGGACGCAGGGTCCTTCGCCGCCAAATCCGGCGTCGCGGTTTTTTTTGTACGGTGCCCCATGGAACCCGAACGTTCAGCTCGCCGTCAGTACCCGCTTCGACGCCTGATGCTGCTCGATTTCCTCGCGCGTCGTCCATACGCGTTTGAATTTCCGGTTCGCATAAAGTTGCTCGCCCTGATCCATGTTGTGCTTCGACGCCGGGTCGGCATTCTGTCCCCAGGGGATGCAGGTATACGATTCCACGCGGTCTTTGTAGAAAAACATCAGGCACATGGACATCGATCCGTTGTTCGCCGTGTACACGCCCTTGTCGTCCGGCGTGTTGTTATCGCCGACGTTGAACAAAGTCCGGCTACGGCTGCCTGTGCGCAATACCGCGCCGGGCACCGGAACGAATTTGCCGTCGCGCCCGACCACGTGCGTGTCGCCCCATGTCACGTCGATCGATCCGTACACGGATTTCATGTGCGTGACTGCCGCCTTCAAGCCTTCGATAACCGCGGCGTGATCCGTGCCCCATTCGCCCGCCGTCGGATTCCGCGGCTCGATGGATGCTTTCACGTTCGCGCGCCAAAACCGCACGAGCGCCGCCGTGTCGCTTTCCTTCGTAAATTGGCCGTCCCACGCGAGCAACTTCTGCGCGGCCTTCTGCGTATCGGCGTCGAGCTCCGTGCCCGCGGGCGAATCGAGCGCCTGCTGCAGCGCCTTGCGCCAACCCTCGGTGTTCACGTCGTAGACGTCCATCGCGATCGCCATCGCTTCTTCCTTGGTGATCGAGTCGTCCGCCGCGAGCATCTCGAGCGCGCGCGCCCCACGCGTATTGTTGTCGTCCCACGACACGTTGTAAATGTACGACGGGTATTTCTCGGGAACCATCGGCGAATCTTTTATCATCACGCCAGGACTAATGTTGCAATTCTGCATATACCCCTGCGGCGGATTCATAATCTGCACCAAATCCGACACCGGGTGAATGCCCTTGTATGCCGTCGCCGAAGTATTCCCCGGCACAGCCTTGGTCCAGTCGTAGCCGTCTGGCCGAATCGGAACGCGCCCCGTACGCACGTAGCCGATATTCTGGTCGCGCCCGGCGAACATGATGTTCTGTTCCATGTAGTGGTTCAGCGCCAGCGCCTCCCGCAGTTCGTCTGTATTCTTCGCTGCGCACATCCGGTAAAACTGTTCGGTGATGCCGACCTCGCCGAAGTACGGCGTCGAACCGACGAACGCGATCCCTTTCTCGCGGTCAGGCTCCGAAAACAGTGGGCCGAGATGCGTATACCCCGCGGGCCGGCTCACCGGCGGCTTGTCTTTCACGGGAATCGAAATGAACGCCAACTGCGCGGTCCGAAATTCGCCGTCATATTCGTATTGAAGCTGGTTTTCCGGATTCAGCTTCATCTGATACACATCCGCTGTGTCGGGCCCGCCGGTAGTCGCCGCCCAACCCACATCCCCGTTGTGGCCCAGCGCGAGGAACGGCGAGCCAACCATGAAGAACCCGCGCATCTCGAGTTCCTTGCCGACGACGTTCGCCTCATAAAAGACGGCCATACCTTCCCACGTCAGATGCGGATCGGTCAGCAGAATGGGGCAATTCTCCGCCGAACGCGACGCCGCGACGGACCATTGGTTCGACCCCAAATCGTTCGCGTTCTGCGTGTTGTTCAGTTCGTCCTGAATCTGCCCGAGGGGCCAGCGGGAAATCATCGCCTGCCCAATCGCGCTCAAGTGCCAGGGCTGCAACTCGAGCGCCCACTCCGGCTTTTTCTCGGGATGCTCCGCGACATACGCGTTGACTCCCGCGACGAAGGCCTCCGCGATCGCCTTCACTTCCGGCGAAGACTTCGCATATCCCTCTTCGCAGCGTTGCGGCAATTTGATCATGCGAATGCCGTAATCCTGGTCGACCCACTTTTCGCCGAACGCCTCCGACATCGACCCCAATGCCGTCCGCACGTTCGTGAACAGATCGCCAAGCCGGTCCTCCGCCTGACAATAGCCGAGACCATACGCCGCCGCCGGATCGCTTGCCGCATAGATATACGGCACGCCCCAATTGTCACGGTAAATCGTGACCTCCTCGGCATTCGCTGCCCACCCAAAACCCAGGAGAATACCCAGCGTTGCGAAGAGAGCAAATGAACGTTTTGCGGCGTAGCGATTGAATACCATCGAAGTGTCCCGTCCCAAAAAGATGCGTCGCCCGATAAATTGCAGGCGGCAAGTATAGCGGATATCCCTCTCCGCCGCACGAGTAAAATAAAAGTTCGGAGTTCCGCA
>JBGTJY010000161.1:0-1886 GCA_041744855.1 Candidatus Hydrogenedentales bacterium | reverse complement strand
CGAATCGGCGGTCCGAACATTGATTGGTGAATCCAGATTGATCGACATTGGGCGGCGACATACTATCCGCACAAGGTTGCGGCTCTGCGTTGGCGCCCGGCTACGAATCACCGATTGGAACTGCAGCGTGGATGCAATCTGGATAACGGAATCGGATGTCGTGGGGATGATGGGGCTCAAGGACGCGCTCGGGGCACTAGAGCGCGGCCTTCTCGCCGAGGCGAAAGGCGAGGCGCAGAACATGGTCAAGACCCACATTGGATGGGGATCCAACAATCTCCATGCGCTGGGCGCTAGCTTCGCCGGAGTTGGCCTGGTCGGCACCAAGACGTGGGCTCATACCGAAGGCGGCACCTGCCCCCTTCTCATTCTCTTCGATGCAGAAACGGGCGCGTTGCGAGCGGTCATTGAGGCATTCGCTCTAGGGCAAATGCGAACGGCGGGAATCTCGGGTGTTGCCACCGACTGGCTGGCGTGCCCCGAAGCCGACGACATGGCGATTGTCGGTACCGGCAAGCAGGCGCTGGCGCAGGTCGGTGCAGTGGCGGCAGTCCGCAAACTCCGTCGCCTGCGCGTGTTTAGCCCGACGCCGGCCAAACGCGAGCTCTTTGCCGAAAAGGTGCGCAAGGAGTTTCCTTTTTCTGTGGAGGTGTCGCCATCTGCCGAAAGTGCCATTCAAGGCGCGAGCATCGTTACCCTGGTGACGCGCGCGACGCGACCTTTCGTGACCGGTGCCATGCTCGCGAGAGGGGCGCACTTGAACGCGGTGGGCGCGATCACGCCCGAGCGTGCGGAAATTGCGCAAGACGTTTTCCCACGGTGCTCAGAAATCGTCGTCGACAGCCTGGCCGCGACCCGAAAGCTGTCTGGTGAATTTCTTGCACACTTTGGTGCCGCGGATTCCGCCTGGACTCGGGTTCGCCCCCTCAATGGCCTTCTCGCAGACGGCCGACGGCGAGATAGTCAAAGCGATTTGACGCTGTTCAAGGCAATGGGCATGGGGATCTCGGACCTCGCCCTCGGTACCGCGCTTCTCGGGAAAGCCCTCGAAGGGCATCTAGGACGCCCATTGCCACAACCTGGAAAGGCCGGGATTCGCCTTCAGGCGACATGACGAATTCATTGTCGGCGAGATCGTCAGCGTCTCTAGCTGACCGGCAGGTGCTGCACGGGGCTATCGCGCATCGGCACGGACGCGGGTGGGCCGATATAGCGAGCGCGCGGGCGAATCATGAAGCCCGCCAGGCGTTGCTCAATGATGTGGGCAATCCATCCGGCAGAGCGACTGATTGCGAACAACGCGCCCCCGGATCCCTCGGGTAAGTCCAACGCGTGAGTCACTCCAACCACGCCAATTTCCATACTCGGTTGGGCAGCGAAGCGTCGCTCGATTTCCTGGACCATCCCCAGGATGGGAGCCACACGCCGTCTGAAAGGGGAAGCTCGTACGAGCTCGAGCAGCAGGGTGGCGCGCGGATCGCCCTTCGGATACAGGCGATGGTTGAATCCAGGAATGCGATTGCCGCTTTCGTGGATCTCCGCGACCACGCTCAAGACCCTCGCCCGAGTCGACCTATTCTCAAATAGCTGTTCCGTGGCGTCCGTGATCTCGCCGGTAAGTGACCCCTGCTGCGTCGCCAGCGCCACGCTGAGGCACGCGTGCATGTCCGAGCCGCCTGACGCCGCAACCCGGGCAGCGAACGTCGCCGAATACAGCTCATGATCCGCGCACAGAACCAACAATGCATTGATCAACTTCGCTGCCGCCGCAGAATTGTCGCGACCAAGTGCCCGCAGAATCCCGGTGGCGATCCCCTCGCCTTCGTCAAGCGCGACAAACATCGGGCGCTTGGCGCGCAAGAAGCCGAAGACGCCCGCCATCGTGC
>JBGTJY010000160.1:0-2456 GCA_041744855.1 Candidatus Hydrogenedentales bacterium | reverse complement strand
CGAGGGCGAAGCGAACGAAGCGCATGGGGAGAATCCCTTTGGCGGGAGGCGGTTCGGCAGAGTTCTTGACGGCGGGTAAGGATAGGACGAATCGCCGCAAGTGCGCGTTCCGTCATCCGTTCCGCCCGTTCAGGCAGGTATTGGAATTGTCGCGGATGGAAGGGGCGAATGCAAGGGGAAAGTGCCGGCGGGTTCGATGACTGTTACGCCGTTCGATCTTCCCAGTAGCCCGGTTCGCGGGATGCGTGCGCGATGGCCACGACCTGAATATTGCCGTCCGGCAACGGACGATAAATCACGCTGAACGGATAGCGCGGGAGAATGGCTTCGCGGTGGGTATCGTCGTAATGGCCGAAGCGGGCCGGGTTCTGCGAGATGAGATTCAACGTCCGCGCGAGGGCCAGGTCGAACCGTTCGGCCGCGCGGCGGCTCTTCGAGGCGTAGTATCGCAATTCGTGTCGGTACTCGGCCGAAGCGCCGGGGTGGAAGACGATTTCAATCACGGGGTTTCGCCCCGTCGATCTCCTCCCACGCCGACCGGCGCACGTCGTCCCACGGAATGGCCGCGACCGTTCCGTCCGCGAGTTCGGCCGAGCGACGTTGCACGACCGACCGCCACGCCGGATGCAACTCCGATGGAATTTGCGAGGGGAGCGAATCCAACAGGCGATCGATCAACTCGGCTCGCTGGTCTTCGCTCAGGCCCAGCGCGGCATCGAAAAGGGAATCGACGGACATGGCGTTTGGTGTCCCGTGGAAGTATGCTCAGATTTTACCCGCTTCGCATGGCGTTTGCAACTGTGTCTACCACGCACGCGGCGAGCCAGGCCAGGATAGGCGGGAGCCGGCGAGCCGTGCCCCGTGAGGTGATCGTTCTTGCGATCGCGAATCGCACTCCGGTATGATGCGTCCCTATTCTCTTTAAGTAGGTCGTTTATGACTAGTCTTGCCGTGTTGCGCTGTATCTTTGTCTCCATTCTGGCAGCAATGACATTGAATGGCTGTTCAAATGCACAGAACGGCGTATGTTACATTCTGCCGCGAGCGTTTCGTGGCGAATTTCATATTTACTTTGATAGCCAGAATGGTGAGTTGATACGGCGGCACAATAATACGTGGGAATTGCGCATACCTGAAAATGGTAAATTGTACGTTTCGGGGCCAAGTATTTTTTCAACAACGTATGTATCATCCGCAATGACGGCCGATGGAGAGAATATAAAAATCGAAGGCATGTCTATGCAAGTCTTGCCCAATGAGGTTGCAATTCGTCATTTGGGAGCAGATTCCGCAGGGTACTTTTTCGGGTTTGTTGGAACTGAAGATGACTATCGAGCCTGGCTTAAGCGCTGATGCCAAGTACCTTTGTTTATGACTCGTCATCCTCGTCAAGAGTGTGCATTCGAAGAAGTACGGGTCAGCCCGCCTGTAAACCGGCGGCTAAATAAAGATGGCATAGCGTCGTTTTAACCGCAAGGAGTTCGAATCGAGAAAGCAATCATATATGAAAAACACTAATACCAATACAAAACACCTCTCACCCGAACAGCGCGAAGAGCTATTCAAAACATTGAAGGCACGCTTCGAAAAAAACAGTTCCCGCCACAAGGGTCTCGAATGGGCCAAAGTCCAGGCCCGGCTGGAAGCGAATGTCGGCAAGATCTGGTCGCTCCACGAAATGGAGCGAACCGGTGGCGAGCCGGATGTCGTCGGCCACGATAAAAAGACGGGCGCTTTCACTTTTATGGATTGCTCGAAGGAATCCCCGAAGGGCCGTCGGAGCGTCTGCTACGACCGCGAAGGACAGGAATCGAGAAAGGAACATCGACCGGCCAATAATGCCATCGACATGGCCGCCGAGATGGGCATTGAACTGTTGACGGAAGCACAATATCGCGAGTTGCAGAAATTGGGGCCGTTCGATACGACGACATCGAGCTGGATCGTGACGCCGCCCGCCATTCGCGAACTCGGCGGGGCCCTCTTCGGCGATTACCGCTACGGTACTGTTTTTATCTATCACAACGGCGCACAATCGTACTACGCCGCCCGGGCGTTCCGCGGCTCGCTCGAGGTTTAAACTGCCATGAACACCGCCACCCCTTTCCGCCGCGAGATCGCCGACGTGGCGCCGTGGACCGAGACCTGCGGACTCATCCGCCCGCTCATCGCGGAAGACGACGGGGCCGCCGCCGAGGTCCACCACCTCGAGATCACAGATGCCAAGCTGCACTACCACGAGCGCACGGACGAGGTCTACTACGTGCTCGGCGGGACCGGTCGAATGGCGCTGGACGAGAAGGAGATCGAGCTGCGCGAAGGGGTGGTCGTCTACGTGCCGCGCGGCGTGAGGCACCGGGCGTGGGGCGATCTGAAAGTGCTCGTCGTCTGCATTCCGCGCGGCGTCCTGCACGACGTCCACGAAGTGTGAGGGTTCACATTTCGACGCGGAACTG
>JBGTJY010000159.1:0-13619 GCA_041744855.1 Candidatus Hydrogenedentales bacterium | reverse complement strand
TGCAAATCGCGTGCACGGCAAACGGCATGCGATTGCCAACCCCACATCCCGAGCACTTCGTCGCCTTCCTTGAACTCCGGCGTATTCGACGCGTAGACCCTGCCCACGGCGCCGCCGCCCATCACGCCGCCGATCGCGACGGGATCGGCATAGCCCCGCGCCTCGTTCATGCGCCCGCGCATATATGGATCCACTGAGACGTATTTCGTCTCGACGAGGACCTGGCCATCGGCAACGGTCGGAATCGTGACCTGCTCGACTTTGAAGTCGGACTCTTTTGGATAGCCGACAGGGCGCGCTGCGAGGGTGATTTTGCGATTGTTTTGGGGCATCAACTCTTCCTTTAATGTGGGGTTAGACCCGAGTTCACTCTATAGATTCTTAAACCATTCTTCATTGACGGTGATGGTTTCCACCATCTGGTGTTCAATTCCTAAACTGAGCTCTTTAAGTTTTTCGGCCAACTCGTTCCCGTCCACCAGGTCAATTGGAGGCGCTCCATCTCGGGTAGCCTCCTTTACAGCGGATGGCGAGAATGTTCCAGTCGTGATAAATAAACCCTTGTCCGCGCGTCCGACCATTGCTCCGCGAAAGTCGCGGATCGCGCCCGCTGAAATCGATCCTTGGTATCGTTTGCACTGAAAAATTACGTGAAAGCTCATGAGCCCATGAATTCTCGCGATTCCCTTTCCGTCGATGCCACCGTCGTTGCTGCGCCCTGTGACCTCGACCGAAACGAATCCCGATTCTCGGAGTAGACGTTGCGCCAGCCGTTCAAATGCGGATGGTTCAATTTCGCTAGTTAGAATTTTATGCAGCTTCTCTTTCCACGCCTCACCATCAATTACTACGTCCACAGGATGTTCGTCCGGCGTAGGCGACTGTTGCTTGGCCTTTCTCGGCGTCAGTTCTTTGTCCATCGCCCGGACTGCCCGAACTACTTCCAAAGGGTTGACGTCACCAGACTCTCGCGCCTTTGTGGTCAGCGACCATACGCCTCGACTGGAATTTTCGACGTATCCAAGTTTCTTCAAGTAGGTGCGGGACCAAGCTAACCGATACGCAACCTCAGTCTGATTGCTTCGTTCGGGATCGTGAAGTTGTAGGAGCAATTCTTCGGGGATTTTTTCTAGTTCGACTACTTTTTCATAGATCTCTTCAACGGAACCGGAACCGCCAAGGTCGCGAAGAGCTCGCAGCAACGGGTTCATCAATGCATCGAAGGTAGGAAATTTTTTCATGGCTATCTGGTTCGGACCGGGTCGCGGTTAGTTTCCGGTCGACGCGGTTTTGACCAACCACATCTCGGTCACGCGCGAGTGTTGCCGCCAGTTGAGGTGTCGCTCGTCGGGGCGGTCCCAGGTTACCGTGAAAGTGCCACGCTCGGACATCTCGCGTGGGACCGGAAACTCCTTGAACTCGCCGTATTCTTTGCCGTAGAGCGTAGGCTGGATGCGCTGCCCGTTTATCTTCAAGAGCGAGTCTCCGTAGCCCGTCATGCGGATCACGTACGACGCTTTGGGGTCCGGTAGCTGATACTCGATGCCCACCGGCCAGTCCATGTAGCACTGCCAACTCAGCCGCTGTCGGCTCATGCCGTTGTCCCACCACGCAAAGCTTGGCTCGGGTTCGGGGAGGGGATCGCCTTCCGGCCGGCGCATCACGTGCGGCGAGCGCGCCACGTTGCCGATGTCGTCGTAGTAGACACAACCCGGCGGATTTTCCCATCGCGCCAGTTCGAGGAGTCGCGCGACTTTCTCCTCGTCCGATTTCATCGTGCGGACTTTGACAAATTCGTCCGCGAGCCACCAGCGATTGTTGAGCGGATAGTCGACAAAATCGAGAATGCACCCGCGTTCCGCGCCGCTCGCGCCGTGCTTTTTTACGCTCGTTTGCAGATTGATGCTTGCATACAAACTATCGCAGAGTTCCTCAATGCGCGCGCGGAGCTGGGGATCGACGGATTCGCGATCGGCGCGATCGAGGATTTTCATGCCTATCGTAATGGCCTGATCTGCACCAATCTCCGGCGCGAGCAGCAACACCTCGTACGCGGCGAGTTCCTGTGCCCGTTCGTATTCTTGGCGCTTCTGAATATAGAGGTCGTAGTTCGAACGCAGTTCGAGGCTCTGCCACCGCCAAGATTTCGTGAATGAGGCGTCGGACTGACCCACATTAGTCCAGTAACGGTTACGGCCTTCAACGGCTTCATTCTGGCCGAGCGGACCGCGCCAGTTGTTTTCGAGCTCCAGTATGGCCGAGCCCATTCCGTAAGCTTGACGCGGTCCGAAGAAAAAACGGGTGTAGTCGTACAGCGTAGTCTCGATCCGTTCGTCGGGATCCCACGACGCCCGTGTCCACACGGTCTTGTTCACGTCGTCGTGCACGCCGTCGGAATAGGAGATGAAACCGTCGGTATGCGGCGCGTGGTCGTTGTGAATCGCTTGGAAACGCCACGGCTCCGGGTTGATGCATTCGCGCCCCAGCGTGAGCGCGAAGGCCTGGTCCCATTGCGGCGTTTCGTATTGACAGCGGATGGTGTGCGTGAGGTCGGGGTAATGGCGCAGTTTGTAACGCTTAGCCAGTCGTTCGCGCGTCTCGGCGATGGGCGGGCTCGATGGTCCGGATACCACACCCGTGAACCACTCGGGTTTGTCGCGTTCCATGATTTCGTAGAAGCTGTTCGTCTCGTCGCGATTGAATCCTTGCAGCGAGAGCCACACACCCGCATTGGGATGATACCGGCGTAAGATCTCCGCAACGTCTTTGAGGAACGGCATCACGAGGTGCGCGGGGTTGTCGCCGGGATCGCCGCCGGGGAAGAATACGCCGTCCATCCGCGGGCAGGTGCGATATAGTTCCTCGTGCCGCGCGAGCAACGCGTCTCGTTGCGCTGTATCGCTCAGGTCGAATTCCGCGGGTACCCAGACCCAGTACTCGATGCCGTATCGCGCGCAAATCTCGCTCATGCGCATGTTCATTTCCTCGCGCGACAATTTCATGTGCGGGCTTGCGTCTTCATCCTGGAACGGGATGTTTTCGATCGCGTTCGCGCCGAAGACGATTAGCTCGCGGATGTACTGATCGAACTGCTCGACGGTCCACGCGTCCCAACTGTTCGCGCGATTGCGATAGCCGAGTTGGTGTCCGCGGATCGGGTACTTCGGCGTCGTCTCGAGCTCGAACGGAATCGGAAAACGGAGTTGGTCCGGCGCCCATTCCATCTTGCGAAGAAATGCACCTACTCCGAAGAGCACGCCGCGTTCGTCCGCGCCCGCGATTGTGATCACCGGGAAGTCGCGCTTCATCTCGGCGGTGAGGCGAAAACCTTCGGGTCCGATTTTGTCCTGGCGCTTGGACAAGCGTTTGATCTCGATACGGGGACCTGACTCCTCGGCAGACTGTTGAAGCGTAATTCCCGTGCGCGCTTGGACCTCTTCGACGAGCATCTCGATCGCTGTCTGTTCGGGGATTGTGGGCGACTCGATCGAGACGAGGAGGGTAGCGTTCGAAATATCGGGAGGACGGAGTGGCCCGCCACCGACTTTGACATTCTGGAGTTCCGCAGCCGCAGGGTCCAGGCTGAGGGGAATCGCCCAAAATAGAACTACGCTACGGAGGAAGTTCATGGAAACGCCTTTGGATTGATCGACGAATTGCACCGATTGGCACAGATTGGAAATGGAAATATTAGCCCGGTTGCGAGCTTGGCCCTGCGGGCCTATAGTACCGGAAAATTTTGGGCTTTTCGCTACTAGGTTATGACTTCGGAACCACGGGATAGTTCGCCTGCCTCCAAGCTCGTCGATGGCTCCTTCAGGGCTGTCTACGCGTACATTGTCTTGCCGGAGTCTGGCCGTTTCGTAGCGCTGGCGAAAGATGGTGCGTGGACGCTTCCCGGCGGACTGGTGGAAGGCGAGGGCGCGCCCGATGCCGCCGCGGTTTCTTGCCGAGTCGAACGGGACACTGCGCAAGACGCGCCAGATGAATCGAAGCGGATGACCGAAGCGCACACGCCGCTATTGGCCTGGTATGTGAAAGAGCAGACCGGTCTCGACCTTGCGAGCATCGGCGATCCCGCCGCCGTGCGCAATTTCGAAGGCGAGCGCGGGCCGTCGATGTCGGTGCTCTACTACGGCGAAGCGAAGGGTGAGCTGCTCGGTGGCGAACTCATCGATCCGAAAGCAATCTGGGAATTCCACCCCACCGTGCCCCTCGACGTGAAGCGATTGCAGGAGTTCTTCGGCGTCTACCGTCCAACGCTGCGCGAACGCATCGTGGGCTGGGCGACGCAACTCATCGGGCGCAAACGCTGAAGGCTGGGCGTGCTTTCTCGCGGGCCATATTGAAGCGTGCACGCGCAATTTAGATCGTCACCAACGATGATTGCTGCTCGCTATGTGAGCGTCCACTCGATGCTCACGGGAGACGTCGTTGCCGACTTCGCACACCGGAATCGCATGCGGCGATTGTGGCATGCGGCGAGGCCTTGAAAGAGCCCACTCCAGGCCTCGAAAACCGCGGGATGCAAATCGTGTAGGCCGCGCATGAGGCGCCACGTGGTTTGTGTGATGCGAATTGTTGCTCGCTCTTGGTTCACTTCGATTTCGTCGTCCATGCCCTCCGCGAGCGTTGATACCAATTTTGCGAAGCCCTCGGGATTTCGCTCGAATGGTCCCAGCAGTTTCGCTATGTGGTCGTAGTATTGCATGCCGATCAATCGCCCGGTTGTCGCGCCGAGATTGCGGGCCTCCTCCGGACCGAAGAGCGCGACCATCTCGGGCAGGAGGTTACGCACGTATTCCATCGCGTAGTTCCGTAGGGCCTTGCGGATGCGTTCCTCGGGCCACGTGGCCGTGTCGAGCGTGGGGCATTTCGCGGGGTCGCACTCAGGGGATTCTTCGCCGGGCGCGAATCGCAAGCGTTCATGCGGCTCAAGGTCGCGATCATACTCTTGGAAGTAGCCTTCGAGTCCGGGTTGTCCGTCGACGGTTTGTTTCGTGCACACGAAGCCGAGGCGCGGATTCTTGAGCGTCACGCCGTTGTGGCTGTGCCACGCGCGCATCATGGCGCGGGAGACTTCGGTGGGGATCGCGCAGATCGCCGTGCCGTCCCAAATCCAGCGTGGCGGAGGATAACGCACCCACGCCTTGCGATCGCTCTCGTACACATACTCGACGTTCACGTCGCCAAGGAAGTTGCTGAGGTAGTGGTACTGCGCGCATTTCACGGCGTCCGGCAAGTGGGACAGACCGAGTTTTTCGATCCCGGGTAGAAACTTTTCCTGTTGCTGCCTGCGGAACAGGCGAAAGACGAGCTCCGCGGCGTCGGCGGTCCCGCGCATGACAATCGTGCGCAGGATGAGTCCGGTGAGGTAGCGATGGTGGAGATCCTCAGCGGCCTTATAAAGCGTTATGATAGAGGTCATAAAAGGAACATATATGCGCGTTTACATTGAAACTACCGTACCAAGCTATGTCGTCGCGCGTCCAGCGCGGGACGTTCTCCAGGCTGCCCAGCACGAGTTTGCCCGCGTTTGGTGGGAGCGCGAGCGGACGAACCATGAGTTGTTCACCTCACAAGTCGTATTGGATGAAATATCATTTGGCGAACCGGAAATGGCAAAACGTCGTTCCAAGGTTATGGAGAACATTCCCATACTTGAGGCAATTCCTTCCGCGGAGCAAATGGCGTTTGAGATCCTCGAACACGCGCTTCCCCAAAAAGCGTATCAGGACGCGGCCCATATTGCCCTTGCCACTGTGCATCGAATGGATGTACTATTAACTTGGAATTGTCGCCACATCGCCAACGTCCATATTCACGCGAGATTGTGGCGGATTGCAGAAAGACTTGGCTTTTCGTTGCCGACGCTCTGCACACCTCAGGAAATGATGGACTTGAACAATGAATGACAAACCGCTAACTCCTTATGAAGAGCTCATGAGCGGAGACGTCGTGATGCAAGAGGTATGGCGAGCGAAGGAAGCGCTCGCCGCCGAATATGGCCATGACAGTCATAAATTGTTCGAACGGCTCCGCGAACGCGAAAAGACCTCCGGTCATGTCGTCGTCAATTTCGAGGCCGAGGCGCCCGAGCCTGCCGAAAAGCCGTAGGCTGCGTCTAGGCGGCGAGTTGTACCTGCGCGTTTTCAGTTTCCAACCTGCGCGCGTGCTCTTCGATTGCGAGTGATCGGCCCACCACCGTCAGCGCCATTAGAAACCAGAACGGTTCCATGATGCGCACGATGAGGAACGAAATCGTGCCGAAGCTGTGGATCATTAGGCCTACCGTGGCGGCGACCGTTCCGAACGCGAGGCCTTTCACCAGCCAATCGCCGGACCATAGGTACGCCTCCCGGCCCGTGCGCAGCAGCCGATAGAGCAAGAAGAGGTATGCGGCGAAACCTATCAGACCAGTTTCAAGGAGCACGCGCGCGTATTGGCTGTCGAGCACGGTTTCCCAGGAAACGCCGCCGCCGAACCACGGCCAGACGGTCAGGTTGAATCGTACTTTTTCCCACACGTAGATGCGCTCGTAAGTCGATTTGTCGACTCGCAGGTCCGTTTCCTTGCCGGCGACAACGACGTGCTGACCGCCTTCATCGAACGTGCTCGTGACGCGATCGATCACGGTGTCGGGCATGATGTAGGGCGACGCCAACAGAATCGCGCCCACCGTTACGACGAGCGCGGTGCGGCGGCTGAGGATGCCGAGCGTGAGCAATGCAACTGCGAGCGCGACGTAGCTCGCGCGCGAGAGCGTATGCATGAAGGGCACAATGGCGACGATCGCGACCGCGAAGTACGCCGCGCGCGTGCGGCGTGTTGGGGCGCTTAGGGCAATCGAGACGGCGATGCAAATGACGATCAGCAAGTAGCCGCCGAGCGTGTTCGGTTCGGTGCCACCCGCTTCGAAAGGAGCGCTCACGCGGTCAATTCTGCCGATCGAGAGAATCGCGTAAAGGCTGACGATGAGCGATACCACGAAAAAGACGGTGAGTTGGCGGCGAATCTCACGAACGCTATTCACGGCGGTGCCGACCATGAAGAAGACGAGATAAAACTCGAGCATCTTGAGCATCACGAATGCGGCGACGGGGGCGTCCCACGCTTCGACGTTTCTGCGGAGGGCAAGGATTGTTGAAATGATGCAGACGCCGAAATACGCGAAGATGCCCGCGTTGACGGGGTTGGCGCGCCAGAGCCGCGGATGTCCCTCGAAGGCCTGCTTCGCGATGACGCCGAAAAAGATGACGATGATCAAGATGTCGTCGTAGCGCAGGTTGACCGAGTTCTCGTTGTGAGTGCCTACCGCACCCGCCTCAATTTCGGGGGAGAGCAGCATCGCAACGACGAGGATGTAAAGACCATATTCGACGCGGGCGATTGTGATGCCGAATACGAAAAGGCTGACCCCGAGCGCTATGGTGAATTGCTGGTTTTGCAACGTCAATTGGACGGCAAACACGAGCGCGCAGAGGGTCAGTATGAAGCCGGCGAAGAGGGGCGCTTCGATGCGGCTTTCAGCGGTTTCGCCGCGCCCGATGGTATTTTCGAGGTCTCTGCGCCACATGGTCTTTGAGGTAAGAAGTGCTTGCTGCGCCTTGCGTGCTACATCCCCCTAAATCCCCCTTCGAAGGGGGACTTTTTTCGTAACTCAAGTCCCCCTTTGAAGGGGGCAGGATTTTCACGGAAATTACCTGGGGGGATGTCTCGCGGCGTTGACAACTTTCATCACAGGCGCTGATACCACGGACTCCGGGCAGGGTGCGCCAGACCATTGTCGTAGTAATAGTAATAGTAGTAATAATGACGACGGCTTGCTTCGAGACCGTTTAAGACCACGCCCGCGATCGCCGGGTTGGCGGTCTCGAGAAACTTCTTCGCACGCTGAATCGTTTCGCGCCGCGCATTGCTGACGGAGATGACCAGCAGCACCGTGTCGATGTGCGTGGCGAGGAGGACGGGGTCGGTTACGACGTGGAGCGATGGCGCGTCGCATACGACGAGATCGAAGCGCGTGGTCAGCTCGTCGATGAGTTTGCGCATGTCGTCGGAGCCTATGATTTCCGATGGATTGGGCGGCACGCGCCCGCTCGAAATGATCGACAAGTTTTGGACCGTGGTCGAGCGAATAGCTTCGTCCAGCGTGCGCTCGTTGCGGATGACGTCGGTGAGTCCGGGTCCGCGGTCCATCTTGAGCACGCGGTGCACGTGCGGCCTGCGCAGATCGGTATCGACGAGGAGCACGCGCATTCCGCGATCCGCCATGGTCACGGCGAAATTCACGGCTGTCGTCGTTTTTCCCTCGCCAGGCACGGCGCTCGTGATCATGACGGTTTTGGGGTGTTGTTGCAGCGTCGCGAATTGGAAGTTCGTGCGCAGCGAGCGATAGGCCTCGGAGATTGGAGACTTCGGATCGTAGCGGGTGATGACGCATGCGTCGAGATCGCTAGCGTCCGCAGGCAAAACTGGGGACGGGCCGCGTGCCCGGCGTCTCGCGCCGCGGCCGAAGTGCATCAGGGGTATCGTCCCGAGGACTTCGAGTCCCACGTATTGCGTCACATCCTCGGGCGTGCGAATCGAGGTGTCCATGCTTTCGCGCATCATCGAAAACGCGAATGCCGCGATGAAGCCGATTGCCGCAGCGGTCAGCGCCGTGGACCAAATAGACGCGCGCTGAACCGGGTCGTCGCGCGAGACTACAACGGCGTCGCGCCGTTCGAGCGACGCCGTCTCGCGGGTCTGCGCCGTTTTGAGTTCGAATTGTTTTTCGACCATGCGACCGAATTGCGCGCGGGCCTGATCGGCTTCGTGGACCAACTGCTCGTACTCGAATCGTTTGTCCGCGAGCGCGGGGATGTCCTCTTCGAGTTTCGCGATTACATTTTGGAGCGTCGCAGCCTTGATTTCGAGATCGGCCAGTTCAAATTCCAGTTCGACGCTTTTCGCGTACATCGATTTGTAGGTTTCCCAAGCGCCGCCGCCGGGCCCCAAGCTTTCCACGGCGATTCGGATCGCCTCGCGCTTGTCGTCGATTTCTTCGGCTAGTAGCGAGAGGGGGGTCACGGCCTCCGAACCGGGCTGATAGATGACCTGGAGCTCCGCGCGGTCGCCGATCAATTCGTCTAGTTCGTCCTTGAGATTCTCGACGGCTGCATCGGACACGCTGCCGAGCGAAGTAGGAAGATTCGCGCGCGCGTTGGCCAGTTCGAGCACAACTTCTTGAAGCCGCTGCTGAATTTCCTCGCGTTCGGCCAGCGTTTCGCGGAGCGTTCCGGTTTTTGCTTCGAGTTCGTCCCATGCCTGCGCGTGCGTCTGGAATCCGATTTCTTCCCGGAACGCCCACTGCCGGCCTTCGGCGTTATCGAGCTGCTCGCGCAGCCTTTGAATTTCGCCTTGTACCGCGGAATACACGCGGTCCTGTTCATCGAGAAGTCTGCGGCGCGAATGCTCGATGAGCACGCGTGATGCGAGATCGGCGCGGCGCTCCGCGTATTCGGGCGTAGAGCCTGTGGCCAGCACGTTGAGGACGCCCGAATCCGGATCGACCGCGAGTTGTAGTTCCGACTCGAGCCGCGATGCGATTTCGAGAACTTCTTCGTCGGAACTGATCGCGCCGAATGAGTTGCCTTCTTCGATGTCCTCTTGAATGAGCGCGTGCGCCACTTCTTCCGCCAGGGTGCGATCGCTGATTTGGTGGCGGATCATCGCCGGCGTCAGCGCGGTGGGATTAGAACCGCCGAGGCTGTTCAGCCACGCGGAATCGTAGAGCGAGGGCTTCACGTAGAGCGTTGCGGTAGCGTTATACGCGGATTGGCCGCCCGCGATCTGTAGATAGACCCCGCTCGCGGCGCCGAGGATTCCGGCCACCAACGTCGCCGCCGCGATCAAAATGCGATGCCGCAACAACACATCGATCACGAAGCGAAGCTGGTTGCCCTGGTTCGCTGTGTTCTCGATCTCGGGTATGCGGGAGGGAGCCGCCATTGGGGCTATTGTTTCCTCGCTTCGCCGGTCTGCGCGAACTGCGGTAAGAGGTTTCGGTCGGCCAACTCACTCGATACGTCGATCATGGTGTCCCACGTAATGTCTTCGGGCCGCTGGTGGATTTTGGGCGTCACGAAGATCATTAGCTCCGAACGGAATTTAGTGTTCTCGGTATGGCTGAACAGTTTTCCGATTAACGGCAAATTGCCAATGCCGGGCACGCGCGAATCGAACTTGCGTTCATCTTCCCGCAGGATGCCGCCGATGACGAGTGTTTGGTTGTCGCGCACGTTGGCGATCGTGCTCGCGCTTCGGACCGAACGGATTGGCACGCCGCCGTTCGAGCCGACGGGAAACGAGACTTCGGGTTCGACGTCGAGCTTCACGTACGGTCCGCCTTGATCCTGGTAGACGTGCGGCGTGACGCGTAGAATGATTCCCAGATCGAGGAATTTCGTCGAGAAGCTCGTTGCGCCGGTAATCTCCGTGCCGAATTCGGTGTACGGAAATTCGTCGGTCATTCGAATTTCGGCCGTCGCGTGGTTCACGGCATACGTCATGGGATTTGCAAGCAACTCGGCATCGTTGTCCTGAACCAACGCGTCGAGCATCGCGCCGATATCCACGTGTTCGTTCGTGTATCCGAAGAAGGATTGGCCCGGCAACGGAATTTGAACTGGAACCTGCAAGCGCCGGTCGAGCATGTTGTCGATGAGCCGGCGCGCGCCGCCGGTGCCCGGAATGCCGGCGACCGAATCGCCCGAATTGATCTGTTCATTGCCGAAGGGCGTGGAGCCGCCTTTCGTAGAAAGCAACGCCGGGTCCTGCACTGGCAACGGGTAGAAACCGGCGAGTCCTTCGTTGCCTTGGACAAACCAGCGAACGCCGAGTTCTTTTAATGCACCCACACGCACTTCGGCGATGTGCGCCTCGATGCGGACTTGCGTCAGGTGCGATTGCATCTGATCGAGTCGCGCGACGACGTTCATGATGTTGCGAATGGCGTCGGGCGTGTCGCTGACTATCAGCGTGTTCGTGTTCGTGTCGAAACTGATGCTGCCGCCGAGCGAAGACGTGCCCTGGAGCGACGCGGCCAGTTCGGCGGCATTCGCGTTTTGCAGCGGTACGAGTTCCATCTGCATATCGGGCGCGCGGCCGACGATGGCTCCGCTCGTGCGCACGGGACTTTTCGCCACGGTGACGCGCGGGTCGCGCAGGATCGGCTTCAGCGCGACCGAAATGGCGGCGGCGGCCTCGGCCTCGTTGAGACCGTTCAGATTGACCGAGCCGACGTAGGGCAGCGTTACGAGTCCCGAACCATCGACCTGAAACGTCGTCGTGAGTTCGGGCACGCGATAGACCTCGAGGTAGAGCAGATCGCCGGGATCGAATCGCGCCGGCGGTTGAGCATCGGCGCGCGCGCCGACCAATGCAATCGCCAGTGCGAGCAGGCCGCGCACTGCATGTTTCCCCGTCATGCTGATTCCCCCAAGAAACCAAGTGGCGGCTTATGACGCCTCCGGTCTCACAGTCGTTTCGCGTTCGGCCCCCGCCGATTCCGCGAACGTCCCCCGCAACTTTTCAATCCCACATAAAACTAGAGCAAATCCTCGCGCGCCGTCATTCTGAGCGCCAGCGAAGAATCTGGTTCGCGCGAATACTTAGGAGTTTCCTCGTATTGAGATTCTCCGCTGGCGCTCAGAATGACTGATCGTGAAATTCGCGCTCTCTTGCCGGTTCGTTCGTTAGGTCCACTGTCGCATCGACACCCCTGCTTTCGCTGGGTTGCATCGTCTCGTCCGTCTCATCACCTGAATGCCACGGCGACTCCGGCGCAACAAGCGCCACGCTCCTACCGGAAGCCCGCGCGGCTGCGGCAAGCAGGCTCGTCTCGGCATCGATCCGATTCATCAAGGAACGTCGATCGGCCAGCGATAGACCAGGAACATCCGCCGCGCGCCGCAGTTCTTCGACGGCCTTTTCATGAAATTGCGTGCGTTGCTCGTCCGCAGTCGATTCGCGCGCGAGCCGTTTGTAGAAATCCGCGAGCGCTTGGTAATCCTCTTCGCGGCTGCGATTGTCGGGCAAGTTCGCCGCCTCGTGCCAATCGGCCGCGGCGCGTTCGACGTCGTTCAACGCGGCAAAGCTAGCCGCGCGAATCCGCAGCGACGGCAAAAATCCCTCCGGGTCGCGTTCCCGATGCGCGGGATCGCCGAGCACTTTCGCGGCCTCCGTGTATTGACCGGTGAGGAAGAGCAGCCGGCCCGTCAACGTGTGCGCCCGGCCGACTTTCGCATGGTCGGGATACTGGTCGATGAATTGACGGAACAGCGCGATCGCTTCCTGATATGCGGGTTCGGCGGTCCCGCGCGGGGTTGCGGGCGTCAATGCCAACGCATGCGCGGCCTCGAATAGGCTTTCGGCGCCGAGCGAATCGGAAGGGTTCGCGCGGTTAATGCTCAGAAACTGGCGCGATGCCGATGCGAATTCGGGCGCAGTGGCCGCGTCCTGTAGCGATGCGTTGGCGTGGGCGTACGCGATTTGGGGATTCGTCAGCGAATGGGCCTGAAAGTAGGAACGGCCGTAGAACACCCCTGCCACGGCGCCCGCGCAAACGAGCAACGCGACAAGGAGCAGCGCGAATTGGCGGAACCCGTTGCGCTTGCTCTGGCGTTGCCGCACGCGGGGAATGTCGTCCGCGGAATCGTCGGATTCCTCGTCCTCCGCACGCTTGTCATGCGCGCGGTTATCGTGCGCGCGGTTATCGAACGACGGGGATGCGACCGGCATCGGCGCGAATGGGAATCGCGGTTCAGGCCGTGATGCTGACTCGCTCGCTACGGGAGTAATTTCCGGCCCGTTCGCAGTGGCGTCGTTTTCGTCTACGTCGAAATCGTAATCCGGCTCCAACTCTCCTTCGTCCGGCTCCGCTGCCACTTCGTAGTGTTCGCCGAATTGAGTCTCGGCATCGAGCGCCTCGAGCGCGGCGCGATCCCGTCTGTCATCCACGATGCCCACTTGACGCGACGCGAGTTTCGACTCGAGCCGACGCACCATCGCATCGAGATCGTCCAGATCGGACACCGGAGCCGACGCGACGAAGTCGGTCTCTGGTTCAACTTGGTCCTCCGAAACGGGTTCGGAAAGCGGCCCGCGGAGTCGAGCAAAAATCTCGGCGTCGCGCGACGGGATCGTGTCCGTCTGAGAAAATTCGGCGTACGGCTCGATTTGCGCCGGAATCGTTTCGAGTGGAATCGCTTCGACCGGTGTCGCGTCTACCGGAATCGTTTCGAGTGGAATCGCTTCCACCAGAATCGCTTCGACAGTCGCGGGTTCAAACTCGACGTGATCATCTTCGGCGATCAGCTCCGGCAGGGCTGGCGGAGTTTCGAAATTCTCTACCGGTTCGAGCGATTCTGATTCCGTGCGTTCGTGCGTTGCTGGTTCTACTGCGTCCGTCTCGGCGGCTTCGCCTTGAATTTCCTGCGCGATGGCCCGGAGTTCATCGGCTATCGCCGACTTCGGTAGGCGGAAGCGGCCGGGTTTCGATTCCGCGTCGATTGGCGGACGTTGTGGCACGAATTCCGCGGAGTGCGTATCGTCGGAGAATTCGGCGAATCCGATTG
>JBGTJY010000158.1:0-4251 GCA_041744855.1 Candidatus Hydrogenedentales bacterium | reverse complement strand
CCGGATCGAGGGAGAGATACCTGCCTGCGCAGGAATGACGTTGTGGGGCTCATCGCGGAGTGGGCGGCGAGTAGTTCGCGATCTGCTCCTAATCGAAGATGTGTATCGAATTCCCCAGATGAAATTCACCGATTCTGTCATCGTTATTACGGGCGCGAGCGAAGGTATTGGGCGGGCGCTGGCTCTTGCGTTGGCGCCGCAGGCTCCTAAGCTTGTGCTCGCCGCGCGCAACTTGGATCGCCTGCAAGATTGCGCGTTGCAGTGTAAGGACGTCGGGGCGGACGCTATCTGCATCACGACGGATGTGACGCAGAAGAGCGACTGCGAACGGCTCGTCGCGGAGACGGTAACTCACTATGGGCGCATCGACGTGCTGGTCAACAATGCCGGCGGGACCATGTGGGCGCGCTTTGACGAAATCGAGGATCTCGACATTTTCGAGCGCCTGATGCAGGTGAACTATCTTGGCCCGGTCTACTGCACGCACTACGCGTTGCCTCACTTGAAAGCTTCGCGCGGGCTTATTGTCGCGTTGTCGAGCGTGGCCGGGCTTATCGGCGTACCTACGCGCTCGGGATACTCCGCGACCAAGCATGCGATGTTTGGATTTTTCGATTCGCTTCGGATTGAGCTCTCGGGCACGGGTGTCGACGTCACGGTTGTGGCGCCGGATTTCGTCGCGTCGGAAATCCACAAGCGCGCATTGAAGGGCGACGGATCGGCGCTTGGCGCATCGCCTTTGGATCAAGACCACATCATGTCCGCGCGCACTTGCGCCGAGTTCATCGTGCACGCGATGGAACGGCGTCAACGGCTCGCGATTACGTCGGCGCGGGGCAAATTCGCGCGGTTGGGGCAGATCGTCGCGCCTTCGTTGATCGATAGCATCGCGCGCAAGGCGATCGAGAAGGGCCGCTGACGTCGCTTTTCAAACGGTGGTATTTGGCAACTTTGGTTTCGGCCGGACTCGCCGCTTGAAAAGCGGCGGTACCTGAGCAAAGCGGCGCTACCTGAGCACGAATCGGCGGATGGCGTAACGCGGGCCATCCGCCGATTCGATGAAAAGCGAGGCGAAACTACGCTTAGACGCCGACGACTTCGATGACTGCGCCGACTGCTTCCAGCTTGGTCTTGATGGCTTCCGCTTCGGCCTTCTCGACGCCTTCCTTCAAGGGCTTCGGTGCGCCGTCGACGAGGTCCTTGGCTTCTTTCAGACCGAGGCCCGTCACGGCGCGCACTTCCTTGATCACCGGAATTTTCTGCGAGCCGACTTCTTTGAGGATGACGTTGAACGACGTCGGTTCCGCGGCGGCCTCGGCGCCGCCGCCACCGCCGCCCGCGGGCATCATCGCGCCCATCATCATCGGGGCAGCGGCCGTCACGCCGAATTTTTCTTCGCATTTCTTGATGAGCTCGCTGAGTTCGAGCACGGTCAACTCCGCGATGCTGTCTACGTACTTTTCCAGATCGACTGCCATATTGCTCCATTCCTTGTCGGTTTAAGTTATTGTTCGTACGTTCCCAAATAGAAATTTGGGAACGAGGTAGTGGTGGAAATTTGGGAACGAGGTGGCGATGGAGGTCACGCGCGACCCGCAGACTCTTCTCAAGCTCGTTCGCAAATTTCTATTTGGGAACGCACTTGGAGCCGAGCTCCGCTTCGCGTCATGCGCTGCCTCCGGCCTCTTCCTTTTGCTTTTTCACTTGATCCAACACGTTCACGAAGTTGCGCGGTACCGCGGTCAGTACGCCGAGGAAATTCCGCAACGGCATCGCCAATGTGCCGACCAACTGCGCGATCAACTGATCCTTCGACGGCAAACTCGCCAGCGAATCCAATTGCGCCGCTGTCACGGGCTTGCCATCGAGAATGCCTCCCCGCATGACGATGACGTTTACGTCCTTGTTGAAATCTTTGAGGATCTTCGCGGGGGCAACGGGGTCTTTGCTGAACGCCCATGCCGTGGGGCCTTCCATGCATTTGCCGACGTCGCCAAGGTTCAATTCCGTCAACGCAATTTGCGCGAGCGTGTTCTTGTACACCTTGAACGTCACGTTTTGCTTACGCAGCTTGGAACGCAAATCCGTCACCTGCGCGACGGTCACGCCCTGATATTGCGTGGCAATCGCGATCGAACTACCCGAGATATTCGCTTTCAGTTCTTCGACTGCCGCGACTTTTTCTGGTCTAGCCAAAATTTTCACCTCCTTTCCTGAATAGTCCGAAACAAAACCCGTCCTAAATGCGAGATTGCCACGGCCGCGCGCTATGCCTTAGGGGGCGCGGCCTCACAATGACGGGTTTGTTTCAGACTCGATTGGACACAAAAAAACCGTCCCGCAACGTCGACTTATCGACCCTGCGGGACGGAGCACACTCAAAAGTATGGGGTACCGTTCCACGGTCTCTGCGGGCGAATATTAAGGCGCTTGGCCGAAACTTTCAGCCATGCGCCGCCAGCGGTCTTCGACGCGTGAGCACGGAATACTAGCATCCTGCGGAGATCAGCGTCAAACAGCATTCCGTATCGGTGGCCGCGCCCGATACTTGTCGGAATGATGTCCTCCCCCTCACAACCCAAGCGAATCCTTCGGTCAATTGGCGCAATTCGTAGTAGGTCGGCGGGGTAATCGCTTTACAAATATGTTATACTTTGCTGAGTTTGAGGTCGCAGGTTAAGCCAATGATGGACCCCAAAGATCGCGCTCAAAAATCCGCCGACGACCGGCGCGGGATGAAGCGCATCCAGACGTTGCGGGACGTAATTTATTCGCGCCTCACCGCGACGGGTCCCATTCACGAAGGCCTTGCCGTGGACATGAGCGCGGGGGGCATGCGCATCCAGACGCGGTATCCCGTCGACCGCGGCACGGAAGTGAACATCGAGTTGAAGCCGCGCGTGGAAGACGGGATGAAAGAGGAAGTCATCATCCTGCGCGGGCGCGTCGTCCATGTCATCCCGCTCGATGACGGCGAATTCGCGATGGGGGTGAAGCTGATATTGAAGTCGGGCGCGCGTGCGGGTATCGACTATGCGTTCATTGCGCGCGTGATGCAGGCGAGCGGCGGCAAAGCGATGGATGTGTTCGATCGCGCGAAGCGTAACCAGGAGAAGAATGCTGGTTCCGGCGCGAAGCCTGTGCGCGTGCGGTATCGTTCCGTTCGCAAGCGTAGCCTCGACCCGCGCCGGATCGATCCGCGCTTCCGCAACGGGCTGGTTCTGTTTGTGGTTGCCGGTCTTGCGGCATGGTGGCTTTGGCCCGAGAGGGCGTCGGATGCGAAGCGAGGCTACTTCGCGCATGTCGCCGGCGCGTACTCCGAAACCTCGAAGCGAGCGCCGGAGGTTGGCGAGCAAGGTTCGTCGACTTCGATGGCGAATCGCGGATTATCAAAATCCGAAACTTGCGATGCGCCCAACCTTCCGAGCGCTGCGACCGAGACCGAACCGGGCGTCGCGCTCGCGTCGGCTCCTGAGCATTTTGAGCGGGTTGCGGAACCGATCATTGTTGCTTCCGCGCCGATTGCCCCGGATGCCACGCCCACGGTGGACGCGCTCGATGGTTCATCCGCCCATCTAATGGAGGCCGCGCCGCCGAACGTTTCCACGGCACGTTTTCGCAACATGTTGGCCCGGGCCGACGAGGCCGCCGCGAGGAGCGAGACGAGTCTCGCGAGAGTAATTCTCGATCGCGCGGGCCGAGCGGGGAACGACATTCCTGAAGTCTGGCGCGAGGCCGCGAAGCGTCTCCAACACAACCTGGACCAGCATCCGGCGAATTCGCTGGGACCGATGGACGACGGGATCGAGATCGAGGAACAAGAGGTACCCGCCCAACCGCTCGCGACGGATGGGGCGCCGTTTGGAGTTCCGCCTTTAGGCGGTGAGCCCGTTGCAGAGACACCCGCACAGGCAGCGATGTCGTCACAGGCAGAGTTGCACCTCGAAGTCGACCGCGCGAACTTCGTCCTGAACGTGAAGCGCGGCGAGGAGACGCTGCGGAGTTTTGCGGTCGGCCTCGGACTTCACGACGCAACGCCCACGGGCGAATTTCGGATCGCGAACAAAATCACCGATCCGGATTGGTACAACCGGGGGGACGTGGTCCCCGCGGGGGATCCCAAGAATCCGCTCGGCCGCCGATGGATGGGCCTAGGTTTCGACGGTGTGCCGACGAGTTACGGGATTCACCCGACCGAGGATTTCGATTCGATCGGACAACCTGCGAGCCGCGGCTGCATCCGTATGTGGC
>JBGTJY010000157.1:0-2100 GCA_041744855.1 Candidatus Hydrogenedentales bacterium | reverse complement strand
ACGATTCGGATCGATACCGGACAATTTCTGCGCTGCAATTTCTCGGAACGAATCATCGAAGAAGAGCGCAACATCATTCGCAGTCTCGAAGTGGTGGATTTGAATCACCGCTTTGGGAACTCGGAGGTGGCGTTGGATGGAATTTCGTTTGCGGTGAATCGCGGCGAACTCGTCTGCGTGATGGGCGCGAGCGGCTCGGGCAAAAGCACGTTTTTGAAAGTGCTCGGCGGGCAGATTCAACCGACTCGCGGCCAGATTTTGCTGAACGACGAATCGCTCTACGATCACCTCGACGATCTGAAGCGTTACGTCAGTTACATTCCGCAGGAGGATGCGTTCGACGAGAATCTGACCATCGGCGAGAACCTGCAATTCGCGGCTGCGATTCGTTCGCCGCATCTTTCCGAGCGCGACCGCACGCGGCGATTGGAGAGCAAGCTGGTCGAGCTCGGATTAAGCGAGCGCAAGCACAGCGTGGTCGGCAGTCCGGTGAAGAAAACGCTCAGCGGCGGCGAGCGGAAAAGGCTCAATATCGGGCTCGATATGATCGGCAACTCGGACGTTTATCTGTTCGATGAGCCGACTTCCGGCCTCTCCTCGAAGGACTCGGAGCACGTGATCGAGATCATCCGCGGGATGGCGCACAACAAGATCATCGTGGTCACGATCCACCAGCCGAGCTCGAAAATTTTCCAGATGTTTCACAAGGCGATCCTGTTCGACAAAGGCGGACGGCTCGTCTTTTTCGGCACGCCCACCGACATGTTGCGCTACTTCGCGGAAGCAGAGCATCAACATCAATTCGGCGCGGATCTCGGCGCGTGCCCGTCGTGCGGGACGACGCGGCCGGAGTTTATTTTCGACGTGTTGGAAACGCCGCTGCGTGACATCAGTGGCGACGTGATTTACGAGGAGAATAATCGCGGCCAGCTCGTGCCGGCGCGCCGTTATTCGCCGGAATTCTGGCGCGATAAATACGAAGCGTTCCGCCTGATCCAGGATGTGAAGCAGGTTTCGCTGCGGCGCGATCCGGTCGCGCCGCTGCCGAAAGCGCCCGCGAAAAAACGGAACTCGCAGATTCGCTGGCACGATGAGTGGACGCAGCTACGCACGCTCTTGCGCCGCGCTTTCATGAGCAAGCTGCGCAATCGCGGCAATCTCATGATCACGATCGGCGTGGCGCCGATCCTGGCGGTCTTGATCGCGACGCTTTTGCGTTATTCCGACAGCGGGAAATACGATTTCGCGTCCGCCTATCACATCCCGACCTACCTCTTTCTCGGCCTGATTGTGGCCATGTTCCTCGGGCTCACGAACAGCGCGGACGACATCATCGGCGATCGCGCGGTCCTGCAGCGGGAACGCAATCTCAACGTCCGCCTGCACTACTACGTGCTCGCGAAAGTTCTCTCGTTAGGCGTGTTCGCGCTCGTGCAATGCATTCTCTTCATTCTGATCGGCAATTGGATTCTCTCCATCCGCGGGATGTTCTGGATTTACCTCGGAGTGATGCTGATGACGGCGATGGGTGGCGTCGCGCTCGGGCTCTTGATTTCATCGCTGGTGGCGGCGCCAAAGACGGCGGCCAACATCGTTCCGCTGGTTTTGATTCCGCAAATCATCATGGGCGGAGCGTTGATCAAGTACGAGGACATGAATCGAAATCTCGGCTTCGTTTACACTTTCTCGCGCTGGCTTTCGGAGCATCCAGAGGAGGAAAAGGATAAGAAGATGGACAGCAAGTTGAAGGTGCCGTTTGTGTGCCAGTTCATCAATATGCGCTGGTCGTACGAGGAGTTGGTGGTGGCGCAGGCCAAGTTGAATCCGTTGACGCGCCGGCAGGAAAAGGTGAACGCGGAAATTCGGCGACTGGCTCCGGATGCGAAGACGCCGGAAACGATCGCGCGCTTGAACGAACTGAAGGAAGTGCTGGCGATTTTGTCCGGCCTGGAAGCGAAGTCGGCCAAGGCGGTGGATAATTATTTATCGGCGATCGATCGGATCGTGGACGGGAAACGGAAGTTCAACCGGGCGGACTTCAAGGGCGCGGTCGGGCCGGTGACGGCCGAGCAGCTCTACATCAACCAGAAGATTTCCGAT
>JBGTJY010000156.1:0-3177 GCA_041744855.1 Candidatus Hydrogenedentales bacterium | reverse complement strand
TCCGGTCGGGCGCGACCCCGTACTTCGCCGCGTTCTCGCGAACATACTTGACGGCAGCGAGGCCGTCCGCGCCCGCGAACGGCGCGACGGACGCCATGTCTTCCCGCACCTTCTCGCGGTTTGCCGCCTTCGCCATCAAATCCTGCACGCCGTCCTCTCCCGTCGGGAACAGGCGATAGCGCAACACGAATGCTGCCACGCCGCGTTCGTTGAGCCACTTCGCCACGTCGACGCCTTCGCTGTTAATCGAGAGTGCGTGATAGCCGCCCCCCGGCGCGATGACGACGCCGGTGCCGGTCGCCTTCGCGGGCTCGGGCAAGAAAACGGTCAGCGTCGGATTCGTCACATTGGTCACCACCTGCGTATTGAAAATGGGGGAGAAGTATTCCTTCTCCTGGTGCGTCCAAGTCTCCGTGCCCGGCGCGGGCCCGTCGTAAAGGCGGATGACGTCTTGCGCTTTCGCATCGAGGCCGAAGGCACTCACTGCGAGCGCCGCTACTATCCAGTGCATTTTCATAGCGCGTTTCCTTTTCGTCATGTGGCTCAACCTCTCTCCCAAACCGCGGCTCTGCCGTTTGCAATGAGGATACCCGGGGACTATCGTCAATCGAGCCAGTATGACAAACGTGGGGAGGACCCGTCCATGAAATCCGCGCGCAAACTTGCAAGCATTGTCGTCGTCGCCGCAACGGTAGGGCTAACCGTCTCCGTGCGAGACGCTTTGAGCGCCGACGACATCCAATCTGAAATCGAAGCGGCCAACAAAGTATTTGTCGCCGCGTTCACGAGCGGAGACGCCGCGGCAGTCGCCAACTGCTACACGCCGAACGCGCAAGTCTTCGCCGCGGGCATGGACGTCGTCACTGGCACGCCGGCCATCGAGGCCTATTGGAAGGCCGGGATGCAGGGCGGCGTCGAGCGCGTGACGCTGACGACGCTCGAAGCCGAAGAGCACGGCGACACTGCGATCGAGGTCGGCCGCGCCGAACTCTTCAATGCCGGCGGCGATCGCATCGATCAGCTGAAGTACATTGTCATCTGGAAGCGGATTGACGGCGCGTGGAAATTGCACCGCGATATTTTCAACACGAATCTCGCGGCCGCGCAGTAGCAATTGGCCCGTATCCGCATGATGCGGGAATGGTAAAGACGACAACCCTGCGCAAAAAGAGACTCGTCGAGGCAGTTCAACCCTGTTGCGGATTTACTCATCAACACCCGTGCGACGTGCCGCAGATACTACATTCACCAAGTCGTACCTGATTCGTACTAAGGTGAATTCTCCGATTCCACTAAACGCGTCGTGGCCTCAAGTCTTGGCGGGGCATACAACCCGCTGAGAAAGCGCGTTTAGACTCCTCACGCACTACCATGAATAGTGCGCTCTCTGCCCGCCGTCTTCCGCGATGGCATGCCCTATGCTCTAACCAGCGGTTGTAAAAACGTAACGATACGACACGTGTTTCGTATCCACGCAGAGGGGTTGGAGCCATGTCTGATCTGAGTGATGACCGAACCGTTTCCATTTGGCTGACGGATGCTCCCAAAACCCACTATCCCTCGCTCGATACGGACGCTATGGCCGACGTCGCAGTAATCGGCGGGGGAATCACGGGACTCACCACCGCACTGCTCTTGCAACGTGCCGGGCTGAGTGTATGCGTGTTGGAGGCGGATCGAATCGGTTGCGGCATCACCGGGATGTCGACCGCGAAAGCCACCTCGTTGCAACGAATGATCTATTCCAAGCTCGAGCGCAAGTTTGATGAATCCGGCGCGCACACCTATGCCGACGCGAACGAAGGCGGCCTCGCGCAGATGCGCAAGTTCGTACAGGAATTCGATATCGATTGCCAGTGGGAAACGCAGTCTGCGTACACGTACACGCGCGACGAAAAGAACGTCTACGAGATTCGTGAGGAAGTAGACGCAGCCTGTCGCGCGGGCTTATCCGCTTGCTTCACGATGGAAGCCGAATTGCCCGTCGCCGTGATAGGCGCCGTTCGCCTCGACGACCAGGCGCAGTTTCTCCCCTACAACTATTGCCTTGCATTAGCCCGTCTATTCGAGCGCGAAGGGGGGCGCATCTTCGAGAATTCCCGCGCGCGCGAACTCACCCAAGAAAACGAGCAGAACCAGTGCCGCGTCCATACCGAAGACGCCGAGTTGACGGCACGCCACGTCGTATTGGCGACGTTGCTGCCCGTATTCGATCGCGGCGGCTATTTCGTGCGGACGTACCCAAGCCGTTCCTATGGAATCGCCGCCACGTTGGTCGGCCCCGCTCCAAACGGGATGTACATCAGCGTCGAATCCCCCACGCGCTCGGTGCGGCCGCTTCCCAATGGTGCGGGAATCATCGTCATCGGCGAGGAACACAAAGTCGGCCAGGATTCCGATACCCGTGAGCGATACGCCGCGCTGAAATCGTGGACGCGCGAATACTTTCCCGTGCGCGAAATCGTCACGCAATGGTCGGCGCAGGACTATATTTCGGTCGACTCAGTCCCCTACATCGGCAAGATGCCTGTCAGCCACGATAGGGTGTGGGTCGCGACGGGCTTCGGCAAATGGGGCCTGACCATGGGCACGGCCGCGGCGATGATTATTTCCGATTCGATTCAAGGCCGCGAAAACCCGTGGGCGAAATTCTTCGATTCGACCCGCGCCGACGTGCTGCCGTCCGCCAAGAAATTCGTCACGGAAACCGCCGACGTCGCGAAGCACTTCGTCGGCGATCGGCTGAAGGCCCTGGTGGCGCAAGATATCAGCGACCTCGTCCCGGGCGAAGGCGGCATCGTGAAACAGGACGGCGAAAAAGTCGCGGCCTACCGCGACGACGCCGGCGTCGTGCATGCCTGTTCCCCCGTCTGTACGCACATGGGCTGCTTCGTGCAATGGAATTCCGCCGAAAAATCTTGGGATTGCCCCTGTCACGGATCGCGCTTCCATTACGACGGCGCGATCCTGCAAGGCCCTGCAGTCGAGCCGTTGGAATCAAGAAACCTGGCGGCAATTCATGCGGACGATGACTGAGACGCAGATGCCGACTGAACTGAACCGATTGGGAGACCCGACTATGCTAAACATATTCCGAAGTCTGCGAATCCTCGTTCCGGCGTTCCTGTGCCTCGTCGGCGCGTCGCTCGTCTCCGCGCAGACGCCCAACGCAGAGAC
>JBGTJY010000155.1:0-2848 GCA_041744855.1 Candidatus Hydrogenedentales bacterium | reverse complement strand
GCGGGTTGGCTCGCGGTTGTCAGCTCAGTGGCGGGCGATCGCGGTCGGCAAAGTAACTACATCTACGGCGCTGCCAAGGCGGGATTGACAACTTATTGCGAAGGACTGCGTAATCGCCTGTACCACGCCGGGGTGCACGTGCTCACGATCAAACCTGGATTCGTCGATACAAAGATGACGTGGGGCCAGGTTCCGTTCGCGGCTTCGCCGGAATCTGTCGCCGCCTCGATTATCGAAGGGATCGAGAAGCGCAAGAATACGATCTACGTCCCGTGGTTTTGGCGATACATCATGATGCTCATTCGCCACATTCCTGAATGGCAATTCAAAAAAATGAAGATGTAACTTTCAGCGCGTTGTCCCAGTAGTCTCGGAGGCGCTCGGGCGAGGGAGCGGCGGATTCTCCTGTACGCGGGCAACGATCGAAGCGTAGACCATGTACGCGCACAGCGCGAGCAAGGTGCAGCTCATCACGTAGCAGTACTCGATGTTCATGGACCATACCGTGAGCAGTGCATACCAGGCCGTACAGAGTCCGAACATCAGTGCGGCGCCGATAGCCCGCTTGGTGTCAGCTAGTTTTGGAGCGAAAAGCAGGAACGGAACGATCAACATCACGTGGTAATAGAAAGTGGGCGCTGTCAAAAAAAATGCCGGGACGTAACCGAGGGGGACGGTTTCGTAGTCTTCGAGCTTGCGCGCGGCGAAAAAAGTAATGAGCAGTACGGCCGCTTGGATCGCCCACCACGTCGTTTGGGACTCCTCGAATTCGCGCACCTTTCGGGTTTCGAACTCCGTCCAGCCTCGGCCCGTCTGTTTGTACGAATCGATGAATATGTATTTGAATCCCACGCGAGTCGGCGATAGGTCATTGTCGTGCAATCCGATTTTCGTGACGAAGTCTTTCCAATGCTGCGTTCCCCCGTCGTATGCGATGGAGGCGCCGAGGAGCGCGGCCATAACGATGAAGAACACGACGAAGAACTCCCAGTACTTGCGAGCAACGCGGCGCTCCTTCGCAATGCTCCAGAGCATTTTCGCCCCGAATCCGAACACGAAGATGAGCGGAAAAATACGCGCCATCGCGGCGTAGGCGAACAAGGCGGCCGCGGTTTTGTGCCGGTTCAGCTTGAGACAGCACGTGCCCATCGCGAGAAACGTAACCCAGTCCATTCGCAAAAATGCGCCGCGGATGTGCGGAAACGACATGCACAGGTGCGCGCCGAAATAAAGCATCAGTAGCGCCGCGACGCGCGGCCCGAACGCCAGGCCGGTCATGACGAACGTGGCGGAGAGGAGTATCAAGTCCAGTGACATGAGGAAGAACATGCCGCCGGGCGTGGTTGACGCCACATGGTTCGTTAGTAGCGCGGCGACCATGTTCCAGACGGGCGTTGCGTTGTAGCCCTTGTCGCGTACCACTCCCGGCCAGCGCGAGGGTTTGGTGATGTCCTGAAAGTAGGCTACGTCGGCCTTGAATTCCTCCCAGCGATCCGGGGTGAATTTCTCTTTGTATTTCGCGCTATTGCGCATAATCGTCCGCGCTTGTTCTATGTCGTAGGTGTCAAGACTGCGGGCCGAGGAATGCATCAGGCGTCCGTTGTTCTCGGTGTTCGCGACAACTACCGCACGATAGAGATCGACGTAGCCAAGTTCCTTGGAGTATTTTGCGCCGAGGTGATAGTGAAAATGGTCGTGCGGATTCAGAAAACTCCCGTGCTTGGGGTATTTTCCGAAGTCGAAGTACGCGAAGATGGAAAAGAGGGCCAGCAGACCCAGGATTACATTCGCGCCACGCCCCGGCGTTGAGAGCCGGCCGTTATCCTTGAGGTGATAGAAGGCGACGAGCGCAACACCGCCGACGCAAGCGAGAGCCTTCAGGAGCTGAAACAGGGCGAGCACTTTCATTCAGTGAAAGTTCCTGGCTGGACACCGAATCGCCGGTCGTCGAACCTTTTTACTTTCCACATGAATCGGGATCTCGGCGATGAACATTTCAAGAAACCGGGATGATAACACGCAGTCGACGCACTATCGCGGTCCGGACCATGCGTCAATCTGGAATTGCGGCAAATAGCACACGCTGTTAGAATTGATTTCATGAATTGTCGGTGGAAATGGTTGTCGCAGATCGCATTCTTGCCTCTCTTGTTGATCGCGACCGGATGTGGCCAAGACGATCAACTGGGCCAGGCGGATGGGCTTCTTACTGAGTCTGAGCTAACCGCGCGACCCAATGTGGTCCTGATGATCATCGACACGTTGCGCGCGGATGCGCTCGGCAGCTACGGATCGCCGGTGGGCGCATCGCCGGAACTGGACGCGATCGCCAAGGCAGGCGTTAGGTTTGCCAACGTGTACGCGCAAAGCAGTTGGACTCGCCCGTCAATCGGCAGCATGCTGACCGGGGTCTACCCGAGAGATATCGGCGTCTACGACGAGAAAGTAGGGATCCTTCCCGACGGTTTCACCACCATCGCGGAGGCGTTGAAGGCACACGGATATGCGACGTTTGGCATAACGGCCAACCCGCACTTGAATACGTCATTCAATTTTCACCAAGGCTTTGACAAGTACGTCGACAGCAATGTTGTCTACGGATTCATGGATCGCGGCGCGGGCCAGACCGCGTTCAACGAGAGCACCCTGACGCCAGCCCCCGAACTATTCGAGCAGGTGCACGCGATGCTCCGGGAATCGCCGGCTGGGCCTGCATACGTGCAGCTCAACATCATGGACGTTCACGAGTGGTATCGCGGCGAACATGATTTGACGCGTGCCGAGTTTTCTGACCTGTACGAGAATGTGCCGGATGGGGATTACTTCCAACCGCTGCGTCAGCTTTCGG
>JBGTJY010000154.1:0-4011 GCA_041744855.1 Candidatus Hydrogenedentales bacterium | reverse complement strand
TTTAATGCTGCACCACTAATAACACGAAGGTCACGAAGGCTAAAACTGTACGGCTCGTTGTCATCCAGCGCTTCTCAGCGGCGTTAACCATTTCGAGGGAGCAACCGGTAGGAGCGATCCGTGTCATGAAAACAAACATCGTTAGCGGTTGGCTCGTTGCAAGCGTATTGGCCGGCGTATTCTGCGCCGGCGCATGGGGGCATCCTGGTTCCGGCATCGTCGTCGACGATCAGAAACAGGTCTATTTCGTTCACGCCCGAGTCGGCATCTGGAAGATCGACACCGAAGGAAAACTCGTGCCGCACGAGGGACCCGGCTGGCACTATGTCATCTCCGATCCCGCGCATCGCTTTCGCGGACAACGCTGGCCGTACTTTCCCGATGGCGAAATTCAAACCACGCGCGGCGATTCGGACTTGCTATTCGCGAGCAGTTTTCCGTGCGTCATCGGCACGGATGGCGCGTTCTACTATCCTGAACCCAAGAGCGACGGTTACGTGCACATCCTGCGCATCGAGCCCGGTGGCAAGTCGACGGATTACGTCACGCTGCCCGAATCCATCGAAATCAACATGGAAGGCAAGCCGGAGCGCGCGAAGTGGATTCACGGACTCACGCAGAGTCCAGACGGCGCGTTCTACTACGCGGAACGCGCGGCGATTCGAAAAATCGCGCCCGACAAATCCATCACGCTCATCGCGGGCGACATCACCGTGCCCGACTGTGAGAATCCCCCGGCGATCGCGGGGGACGAAGGCACCCGCGTAGGCCCGGCTTTGCGCGGTCTCGATGTCGCGGCCGACGGAACGATTTACGCGGCTGCGTCCGCGTGTAAAACGCTGCTTAGGATTACGCTTACTGGCGAAGTTTCGGTCGTCAATCGCACCGAAGGTGACTGGTCACCCACCGGCGTCGACGTGGCGGGCGACGAAATCTACGTGCTGGAAAATCTCTACATCAACACCGAAGACTCAGCGAACTGGCTACCGCGCATCCGTAAAATCGCGAAGGGTGGTGCAATCACAACGCTTGCGACGGTAACCGAAGTTCCTCGCCGTTAAATGCCCGCCTTCGAGAAGAGAACTAGGGGATATTTCAAGTTGTAACGCCGCTTTCCAAGCGGCGCGTTGATTCAAAACTTCGGCCTCACACTCGCCGCTTAAAAAGCGGCGTTACAAATATTCGTGAAAATTAGTGCAGATTCGTGGCTACTTCAGTCCGTGCCGATCGGCTCCGAATCGGTCCAATGAATGAAACCGATCATCATTTCGTCCGTGGTGGCTTCGCCCCACGTGACCGGCTGATTTGGATCGGGGTTGTGCGGATTCGCGGACGAATTGTCGAATATCGCCGTGTATTCGATCTTCGTTCCGGCGGGCACGCGCTTCGGTTCGCGGTAGCTATAGTCGAGTTGCCAGTTGAAATCCCAGCGCGGCACTTCGAGCAGCAATTCTTCTTTGCCGTCGGGATACTTCGCGACGTATTGCGCGCTCTTCCCGCGCAGGTGCATGTGCGGATGCAGCGATAGGATCGTCGTGTCCTTCTCGAAGACGCGTTCCGCCTTCACTTCGATATTCGCCTGGTTCGGCGGCAACTCGAAGCGGAACTCCGCGATACCGTCCCAAATCATCGCGTGCTTCACGGGCGGGTCTTTCTCGTCGTCCCAGAACTTGAATCCGACGCTCGATTGGTCCCACTGCGCGGTGCCTTCGCCCGGTTCTTTGTGGTAGTGCACTTGGAAGATGACGCTCGCGCCTTTGTGCAGACGCTTGCCGTAACCAGGGGGGAAAAACGGCGGCTCTTCGCCCGGCGCGATCGAGCCGAGACCCTGCCGCTGCTGTTGGCCGTTTTCGTCTTTATACGTTTCGTAGCCGACGATGTGGTGCACGCAATCCGCATCGGGTTGCCACTCGATCGAGCGCAACCAACGATCCTCCGGCAATTGCTCCGGCGTAATCTCGACGGTGAAATATTGATATTCGTCGACCACGTCGTCTTTCACGAGGAACGGCTCAGACATTTTGATTTCGAGCTCCGGCTTGCCGTTGACCCAGCCGCCGGTATCTTCGAAATGGATTGGCGCCGGAGCGTCCGCGGGGTTACCCTGTTTCGCGCCACCACGGACCCACGCGACGACGGTATCGATCTGTTCCTGCGTGAGTCCCCGTTCATTACGGAACACGCCCTTCGTGTGGTCGGAGGCATACCAGGGCGGCATGAGGCGATCGCTCACTGCCTTCTCGATCGCCTTCGCCCAAGGCCGCGCCTCCTCGTAGTCCATCAAGGAGAACGGGGCAACCATCCCGGCGATGTTCTGGCCGCCCGGCCGATGGCAAATCACGCAGTTTTCCTGGACGATGGGCAGGACGTCTTTGCTAAATGTCACTTCCCTCTTGGCCGCTGCATCTTCGGCCGTGCCGGGGATGGCCAGAGCTACAAGTGAAAGCGCTGCAAGGACCTGTCGGGTCATAAAGACGGAACTCCGGTTTTTGAGGGAATATCTCCGTGAAACACCGAAGGTGGGAAATTGGAGCCATCGGCTCACCACTCGTCATTCGCTCTGGCAACGTCCTCGGGCGTGATCGGCTGGGCGTCCGGAGGCGCCGTGAAGACGGGGAATCCGGTGGTTGGATTGAATCGCATCGGTTCCAACGACCGCAGGCCTAACCGGACGAGATCGGACAATGCACGGCCCACGGAGACGGATCGCTCCGAAGCCAAGCGTCTCGCGGCGTCGAGCACATCATCGTCTATTGTCAGGGTGGTTCTCATGTGCTCCTCGTACCACGGCAGAGTCGTTGAAGGGACGTTACTCAATATCTAGATCGCCATCTATCTCAGGCACATTCGGGATCGAACGCCTTCGGCGCCAAGACGTGAGCGCCGCGATTCACTGGGATGCGTTCGCGCCTTACATCGTCTCACTTTTGGGGTCCACCGGCGTCGGTATTTCGTACCAAATCTCGATTTCGTAGCCATCGGGATCGTGCGCGAATAGGTAGGGTTCGCCGGGGCAGAACTCGCCCTTCTTCAACACCTTCCCGCCTGCCTTCTTCACCGCGTCTGCCGCTTCCTCGATGTCCTTCGGATCCTGAAGTCGAAATCCGAAATGCGCGACGCCGCCGATTTTCCCCGCGTCTGCCGCGTTCTCATCGAACACCAACACGTCCCGCGTGCCGGGCGTTTGCGCCTGGATGAAGCCGCCCTGGTTGTAGACTTCGATGACGCCGAAGACGTCCTGGTAAAACTTGAGCGACCGCGCGGCGTCTTTCACCGCGAGCGCGACGTGCGTCAGGCCGTAGGTTTTTATCATTGGAGTCGGGTCCACCCGTCGCTCGAGTAGCTATTCTGAAAATCAGCTATCCGTCATTTCGCCGTTCTTGATTCGACCGCCATCATATCCGATGATCCCCGTCGGAGGATCATCGGGCAGTGTGCATCATCCGTCTTAGATTTCTCGGTTTCTTAGTCTTACTCTGTGCTGGGCTCACCGATTCCGTCCGCGCGCAATATGGGACGCCTGCCGACGGATCCTGGCCCCACTGCTCTGGCGACGCGGGCGCCACGAAGTACTCCCCACTCGACCAACTTCGCCCCGAAAACCTCACCCAACTCGTCCCGGCCTGGAACTGGGTTTCCACTGACGCCGAAATCCAGCGCGAAAACTCCGACAACCCTTCGCTCTCCCGCGCGAATTATTTCGAATGCACCCCGCTCATGGTCGACGGCGTCCTCTACGTCACGACCTCTCTCGGACAACTCGCCGCCCTCGACGCCGGCAACGGCGGCATCATCTGGAACTACAACCCCGACTCCTGGCGCGCTGGACGTCCGCCCAATCTGGGTTACATCTCGCGCGGCTGCGCCTACTGGGCCGATGGCGATGATCGCCGGATCTTTTACGCAAGCGGCGACTCGTATCTGCATGCCGTTGACGCCGATCGCGGTAAATCGATCGCGACCTTTGGCGATGCAGGCCGCGACGATCTCACCAACGGCGTGCCGCTTGCC
>JBGTJY010000153.1:0-9760 GCA_041744855.1 Candidatus Hydrogenedentales bacterium | reverse complement strand
CCTCTGCGTCTCTGCGCGAGTATTTCTCAAGTGGTTTGGTTGCGACTACGCTGCGCTGTGATCTCCGTGCCCCCCCGTGATTTGCTGGATATGCCCCACGTTCACGAGTGTGTCGAGTCGGCGTAGGTTGCCGGAAGAACGACAACGGGCCGCTACAGCGCTTGGCTGTAGCGGCCCGCATTACTTAATTACCGATATCGCTGGTCGGTGGCGGGGACGAACCCCGCCACCGGGTATTGAGGATTAACTAGCTGCGACGGCTCACCCGGCGCGCGCCAGCGAACGCCAAGCCGCCGACAAGAATGCCGACCATCAAGGCGCCGCCAACCGGCAAGAAGATACCACCGCCGGGTCCGAAGTAAGTAATGCCGGCCGCGATGTTGACGAAGTCAAAGTGGTCGCCATTGGCGGCCACGACTTCGTCCGCGATCTCGTTGTTCGTCAGATCGAGCGGGTTGACGCCCGGAGCGAACACCGACTCACCGCTGTACGGTTCGAATCCACCGAACTTCGTCCCGACAGAGCCGACTACGTCGGAGTTGATCGGGGTTATTGTCGGGGGAACGTTCCCTGCCGCTGCCGCGAGGACCGGCTGCAGTGCATCGATCGGACCGGCAGGAAGCGCCGCGACAAGTCCGTTGACGTTCGTTAGAAGCCCAGCGTATCCAGCATAGATGTCGCCCAAGGGCTTACCGGCGTTGTCGATGTTGAACAGGTTCACGCCAGGAAGGCTGAAGGGCGGCGCAGCGAAGATAGCGTCGGCGCCGAGGACACCGGTAACCACGCCAGCGTACTCGCTCGAGATGCCGAGCCCAGCCGCTACGTTGTTCGAGACGTCTGCCAGGGCTTCAAACTGTCCCAGGAGCTCTTCCAGACCGACCGCAACCAACTGAACTGCGGAGACTCCCGCGAAACCAGCGTCGAGGGCATTCGCCGCCCCGGCGCCAGCTTGCGCGAGGACTTGCCCGTAGGCACCGCCGCTGCTGCCGCCAACCAACGGACCATCCCAGATCGCGTTCACGGTGAAGTTCTCGATGATCGGGCCCGAAGTCGGAACTTCATCGCCCGGATCAAACAGCACCTTCGCCGTGTTGCACGGAATGCCCGCGAACACGTCAACGCTCTTGTTGGCAACTACGGCGCTGTCGTCACCTGTCGCTGTAACCGTCAGCGTGACGCCATCCATCGTGCCGCTATCAAGCTCGCCCGTCATGGCATCGATTGTTGCATCGCCGCCGACAACCGACCAGGTGTACGTCTCGCCCGCATCCGGACCGACCGTGGTGGCCGTGTAGGTTGTGGAGGAGTTGATGTTGACGTCGGACGCACCGGAGATCGAGATGTTGTTGGTGGCAACGTTGTCCACGCCGACGCCAACTTCGTCCGTCGCGAGCCCAGTGAGGTCGTCAACGACGGTGATCGTTGCGGAACCTTCCGCAACGGCCGCGACGGTTACGCCTGTCGCGCCGGCAATGCCAGCCGCCACAGCGCCACCGTTAACCGTCACAGCAGCAGGGTTTGAGCTGAAGAAAGTGAATGTGTCCGCCAACGTGATGTCCATATTGTCCTGATCGAACCGTTGGGCCGTCAGCGTTTGGGTCGGACCACCCGTCAAGAAGCTCATGCCGCCCGGGTTGCCCTGGACGCGGAGCTTGGTTGGCGCTGCCCATGTCCTCAAGGCAGCCGCTTCCGTGTTGAAGGTGTCGACGAACGCAATGTTATTCGCATGCGAAGCGAGCGCAGCCGCTTGATCCGGGCCGTTGTCGCCAGCGCACAACGTATACGCAAGCAGCGCATACTGGTACGAATCCGGTACTGCCGGCACAGCGAGGAACTGGTTATCGAGGTCGAACTCTGGGCTGTAGAACTGATCGGTGATGTCACCCGTCAGCAAGCAGCCCAGCGTCGCGACCAAAGCGGCGCCTTCATCAAGGATGTCGTTGTCGATGGTGCACGTTTCGTGCCACGCGGGAGCGCGCACGCTGACGCTCTTGGTGCCTTCTGCGTCGGAGGTGATGCCCGTCGCGATGACGTTCGCCGTACCTTTGCCAACGCCCATGAACACACCGCCGCCGACGTGCTGGAGCACCGCCGGATTCGACGATGAGAACGTGTGCGTTTCGGTGAACATCGGGTTCTCGGGGTCGATGGTGATGGCCGTGAACGTGCCGCCGAAACCAGCGAAAATTTCGCCAGGGCCAGCCACGCTAACGGTGATCGCCGTGCCCGCAAGCGCGGTCGCGATGAACTCGTTTGTCGCGGCGTCGAAATCCGCCGGATTGTTCGTCACGGCGGCTTGCCATTCGTCGAGGTTCGTGTCGCCGTCGCCGTCAACGTCGCCATCGTCACCGAGGAGATTGCCCGTCCCGCCAAGGATGGTCATCGTTGTCGGATCCGGTACGTCGTCGCAGAACGGCAGGCCATCTTCACCATACGCAACTTCCATGGTTCCTTCGGCATCCAAGATGTCGTCAAGGATCAACAAGCTTGCCCACGTCGCCTTGGAGGCGCCGCCCTGCGTGGCGCTCTCGAAGAACGCCACTAGGGAGTTGCAGATTAGGTTCCCCGGCAATGCGGCTGCGTTGTCAACGAAGCCCTGGCAGACGATGTCGTGAACGAGTTCCGACTGACCTTGGATGTCGTTGGTGTCCTCATTCGAGATGATCGCTTGAATGAGCTGATGATGTACATACAGGGGGATTTCGTCGGTGTAATCCGCCACCGTGTCGAAATCGCCGTAGCCGGTGAGTGCCCCTGGCCAGACAGCAAGTGCCGCTTCCGCCAGATCAGGGATCGGATGATTTACACCCGCTCCCGCAATGCCGACGATATCGAAGCCTAGCGCCGTGAAAGTCGCCGGCACTGGGCAGGTGACTTGCGCAGACGCCAGCCCCGGCGTTGCCAATAAGGCAATCGCCAGCGCTGTTATTACCCAATTCCTCTTTACCATGCTAATTCCTTTCCCTCTCTGTGGGCGACCGATGATTCGGACGCCACGTTCTACAACCACTCCACTACCAAGAAATAGCCTATAAGAGCCTTGCTTCGGATGCCGAGACCGTCACCCCGATGAGACAGTACCCTCTCCGGCGTTACCAAGTGCCAATGGATGCTTGCCTTGGTTCCGCAGCCCCGATGGTCATCACCGATCATTAAACCGGGATGCCTGCTAGGAACCCTCCGAACCGCTGCCCGTAGTCGTCTATTACTCAGCCCACCCGCTTGAGAACCCAAAGTCTTATCTGGATGGCGCGTCGCCCAACTACGCCGATCCTCTCGATGCTGCTCTCAAGGGACTTCATGCGAAGTAACATTTGCCCACGATTTCACGCGCAACAGCCCATTTCACTAACGCGCGACTACCACCTCCCTTCCAGCCAACGTCGTTGGAGGGTGCCCAGAGAATTTACAAGAACGAGATCGGGCCTCTCCTTCCCCGACTTAGTTACCGATTCTAAAGGAAGACACGAGGCGTGTCAAGCAGAATCGTAAGTATTTTTACGGAGATCATTAGTTACAGTATTCTCAATACGTGTCGATTTACCGTTTCGCCGAAGCGATCTAAGTAGTCACGCTCCATATACTTAGAAGAATACGCTACAGGGGGACGATAGTGCCCACCGCAGGCCCTGCACGGAGTATTAGGTCAACTTACTGGTTCGGCGATGCGTTTGTTGAAGCGGAGACGGAAAAGTGCCGCGTCTGCATGCTGCGATTCCCAGCCCGATCACTCAGCTCGAATACTAGCTCAATATCGCCGCCCGCTAGTTCTTCGTCCTGCTCCCACACCAGAGTCCCTTCCTCCGGATCGTACGCCGTCAAGAGCCACTTCCCGTTGCACGTCACGCGGAACGAATCGATGCCCGAGCCTTGGTCCGCAAGCAGCGCGCGAATCACCGGCCTCGATGTGTTGATGACGCTACCGGAGGCCGGCTGGATGTTGGAAATCACCGGTGGCGCAATGTCCTCCATGACGGCGTACACGCCAAACGATTGAACGTCGGTGCGCAGGCTTCCGCCATCGCGCACGGTCGCGACTGCCGACCACGAATCGCCCCTGCGTCGGCAGATGAGCGGACGCGGCGAATCACGAGTCGCCAGGCCTGCGGGAAAGGAAAGCGTTACTTCCGCATCGAGCGGCGCTTCGGAAGGCCAGATCTCGATGGCGGGTCCTACAGGCCTGAATCCCGGCGAGGTCGGGGCGGTGGCAGCCCGAAGTTGAAGAAATTGCACGCCATAGACGGAATTGGCGCGGGTCATGATTTCCACGCCGTCCCGTTTGATGCCCAACGGCTTGCCGCCTCGGCGCAGGATGTAGAAGTCCGCTGGCGGCGCATCGATACGCGGGTGGTCCATACGCAACACGACATAGTCGATCCCGTCCGGGGCCGCATAGGCTGCACGAAAGGTCTTGGGATTAACCAGCAGAAAGGGGACGGGTTTCGAGGCCGGCGCGTCGGACACGAGCATCGGAGTCTCCGCCTCCGGCGCGTCGAAGCGCACCGTAACGACGAGGTACTCGCCGAAGGTCTCGAATTCGACTCGGCCTGACTTGCTGGTTGCCCCGTCGAGAGCCAGATCCTCGATCGGGTTCTCGAATGCGATTGGAATGGTCACCGTCGCCGCGTTCGCATGGAAGTCCGCGGCGCTAATGGACACTTCGGCGCCTGTCTCGGGGATGGACAACCATCCGTCGCCGGGAAATCCGCCATAGATCGAGGAACGATTCCCCGGCCAGCGCCATTGCACGAGGAAGCGTCCGTCGAGATAGGGGTGATATGCGACTATCCCGTCGTTTTGGTGATCGTACGAAACGCTGTCATGGACGATCCGGAACAACGGCTGACCATCGGCAATTGCATCCACGGTGTACACGCCCAATCGCGTCGAGCCGCCGTTAGCGGGATCGACTACGTCAACCGCGAAAGCGACGTCGCCTCGCGCTCGAATGGCATCGGTCCGAAAACCGTTTGCCCCTGTCGGCTGCGCGTCGAGAATCACGGGAACCACATCGCCGTTGATCCTCGATGCGGGGTCGCGGGGAAAGACCGCCACGCGACGAATCTGCGGCGCCGTGGTATCCGGCCAATCGATCCCGAGCAATCGCGGGTTGATCGGCGAACCCGAGCCGTCTCGGAATTCGTAGTGCAGGTGCGGCACGCCCACGCCCGTCTGCCCGCTTTTCGCAAGGAGCTGGCCGCGAACAACCGGGAAGTCGTTGGCATCCGGGTATAGGTCAACGGTGTAATCCTCAGCGCGATGCTGCGCGGCGCGCACATAGTCCCGCAATTCCGGCATGTAGTCGTTGAGATGCCCATACACGACCGTGTTGCCGTCGTGCAGCGTCAGATAGACGGCCTTGCCGTAACCGTACGGTGAGCAACGCACGCGGGAAATAAAGCCGTCGCCCGCCGCGAAAACATCCTGACCGATCGGCCCGGTACGCAGATCGATGCCCATGTGAAAACGGCCAGGGCGAAATTCGGCGAAGCTGGAAGTCAGTACACGCGGAAGGTTCAGCGGCCAGGCGTATCGTTCCGCGGCCGAATCCTGCGCGACTAGAAATGCTACGGCGAGTACGGCGAGAGAAATCACTTCGAACCGCCGCCGATCGGCCTACTGCCCCGCGATGAGGTCTTCGAACTCGGGGTCGGTAGCGATCGACTTCTCAAGCTCGAGGTAGACCAGGATCTCGGCCTCGCCGTTGACGAGCTTGTCGCAATGATCGAGGATTGCCTCCTCCGCGCGTCGGGCCATGAGCGTGCGTTCGAGAAACGGCTTGGCGGATTCGTACGTCAGGTCCGAGCCTTTTTCAGAGGAAATGAATTTGATGATGTGAAAACCGTATTCGCTTTCAATGACGCCGCTGATTTGGTCCGGCTTCATCTTGAGCGCGGGCTCGATGAGGAACGGCGGGAATTGCGCGAGCGGCCCAGGGCCCATGTCCCCGCCGCTATCCGCGCCGGGCGACTCGGATACGTCTTTAACGACGGCCTCGAATAGTTGCCCGGCCTGGATGCGTGCGAGCGCATGTTCCGCGCGCTTGCGGGCCTCCGCCCGCGGTTGCGCCTCAGCAGGCGCCCGAACGAAAAGCTGGCGAATGTGCAGCGTGTCCGGCCGGACGAGTCCCTCTTTGTTCTTCTGGTAGAGGTCCGTCAGGTCCTTCTCCTCGACTTTTACCCCCGCAGTCTCGACAATGTGGCGGCTCATTTTGTCGACAAGGAGCATGCGTTCGACTTCTTTCATAACGACGTTGCGATCTTTCACCCCCATGCCCTTAAGGACATCGGCTTCCGTCAACTTCGGATCGCCCTTCTGGAATTCCTCGATTTGTTGCTTCCAGCGCTTTTCGATTTCATCCGGCGTCGGCTTGAACCCGAGCTTGACGGCCTCTTGGTAGAGTAATTCCTGATTCACCAAATTCGAGAGACTGCGAAGCGCGAGCCCCACACGAACGCGATCGGGGATGGCTTTCCCGCCAACCGATTGCAGCGCAGCGGTCAACTCGAGACCGTACATTTGGACAAATTCGGCGCGAGGAATGGGGACGCCGTTGACATGCGCAACAGGGCCATCCGGCACGGCGCGTAGGACGAGGTCCATCTGCTCGAGCGGCGGGGCCTGTGCGATTCCTGAGCTAGCCGCCACAACCAGCGCCGCTAGAATTGCCAAACGTGACAACATGATGTTTCTCCACTCCATCGACGCCGTACCGCTGCGTCGCCCACTACCCTACTCGGCCAGTCGATCGTTCTGGCCGGGTCCCTTATTCCGCCAATTGGACTACGCTCGGGCCTGCGGCGGTTTGCGTCGTGTCCCGGGTCTTCGCTGCGTCGCGGGCCCGCTTTTTCGTGGCGCGCCGCTCCCGTTCCCGCTGCGCGAATTCATAGAGCGTCGTGCGCAAGACCACTCGGACCAGGAAAAACGCCGCGCCATACGCCACGACGAACGCCCACCCGGCTCGAATTGCCGCGGTGCTCGTGTCGGTCTGACGGTAAAAAAAACACAGCGCGAGCACGGCAGTCGCAAAGACGCTCCCCGTTACCAGTCCCAATTTGTCGCCGTTCAGAGCGACGACCCGCCGCTGCTTTTTCGTTCCCGTTTCCGCCACGTGTGAATGCTATCACAGTCGAGCGTGCTGTCCAAAGAACTCTGAATGGCTCGTAGCGCCGAGCGCAGCCAGGATGGCTGCACTACAGAGGCATCCGAAATTCTTTGTAGTGCAGGCTTCCAGCCTGCTTTGAGCATCCGATTGTAGTGCAGGATTCCAGCTTGCTTTCGGCACGAGCGTTACGTTTTCTCGGAGTAATACTTTGGGTGCAACTTCATAAACAGCCGCTGCATCTCCACCAACCCGCTGGTCGTACGCTCGGGTCCATCGTAGGTGTCCGCAAGCTGCAACAAAGCGTCGACCGCGCGCCAGTCATAGGGCATGTCACGAAGCTCCGCGTCGCGGAGAGCCTCGAGAATGGGACCGGTTTCTTCCCATAGCTTGACGAGTCTACGCTGTTCTTCTCGGTTGGGCGCATTCATCCGCGATTGGCCATCATGCTTTCAACGCGCATCAGCATGTTCGGGTCATCTTTCAATTCGCTAAACTCTCGAAGGTGTTTCAGGATATACGTGGAATCCAGATTCTTCTGTCGTTTGGCAATACTCTCCACGTCCAGCCAATCCCTCGGGCGCGACGCGAACGCCTTCATGACGAACAGGTCTTCAGCTGTGCAACACCGTAGCGTCACGTTCGGTGTGAACTCCACATCGACCGCGCGTTGCACCATCTCCATTTCGAACGGCAGCGCGCCAAGTGAAACATCGACGGGAGTACCGTTCGCGCCGCGGATGAGCAGCACCCGATGCTTCAGTGCAAACTCACGGGCATCCGATTTACGAGATTGGAATCGAGCAAGCATCGTGTCAACATAGGGCGATTCCTCGCCCCAGTTCGCGATCAGAGTAAAGTCGGCATCCAACGTCGTCCGCGGCTCGCCCCATCGTTGAACCGCCAAACCGCCGATGATGCAAAACTGCCATCGTTGCGACCGCATGAAATCGCTAACCTCCGTGGCAGCTTCCAACAGTCCATTCATCGCTCCATTGTACCGATCTCGCTCGCCTCGACTTTACGTGCTAACGTCTCCACCGCCGCGCTCAGTTCATCGAGCAATGGATGCTTCCAACGCTTCGTCAACTCCAAACAGATTTCACGGTGATACCAGAGAATTTGATCGCGATCGACATTGAACCGATCCCACAAACGAGGACCAATCGTCTCCAAATCCGCGATCATGCTGCGAATATTGTGCACCTTGTCCGCCGTGATGATGAGATACGCCGCTTCCGGCACATTCACGAGTGAACGCAAGAATGATTCTTTGCGCTCCCGCCACGGAGGCTTCGGATGGACGAAAGCGTCCGTGCACGCCTCGACGTAGGCCGCGACGTTCTCTCCAAATTCATTCCGAATCTCGTCCAGGATCGGGCGCCCGCCCTGATCTTCAACCGTGTCGTGCAGCAACGCCGCGATGATCTGGTCCTCATCGCCGCCATATTCCGCCACGATTCCCGCAACCGTCAACAGATGCGTGATGTAGGGCCGGTCCGAGCCTTTGCGGGTTTGGTCGCGGTGGAGTCGATGCGCGAATACGAACGCGGCGTCGAGACGATCGGTGAACGGCATGAGTAAAAATTTCCCTTCGTGAACCAGGTGCACATCGATTCGATCTCGGAATATTCCCGCCAAGCCGACAGTTAGGTAAGACAGACGGCGGAGGAATTGCATCCATTGTAAGGCTCCGAAGGAGGAGACATGCCATGTCAACCGAACGTCCTCGCCGGGAACGTGTCCCCCGCCCGCTCGTCGCGACACTCACATTTCTAGTCGTCGCAATCGCCGCGCTGCTCAGCGCCTGTCCTCCGGACGACCCCGACGATCCACCATTACCCGCCGCCGAAGCCAACGCCTTGAGATTGGTCGGCGAAGGGCGTGAGATTTTCCGCCACGACACCTTCGGGAGCGAAGCATTCTGGGGAGATACGCTTCGTTTGCACGAAGCTGTCGCTACACTCTCTCCGCAAGACGTGCTCGACCTAGGGCTCAAAGTCGATTCTGCCGCGCTGCCCCAGACACTCATCGATGACATTCTAAACGGCGATCTCGATCTGGACGATCCCGCCAATACCATTGCACTGCTTCGCCTGGATTCCGTGGTCGGAGTCACCGGTTTCATTACGGGCGACACATTGACGTCAATCGGAATCCAGTGCGCGCTCTGCCACTCGACCGTGAACGACGCCGTCGCGCCCGGCATTGGACGGCGCCGCGATGGCTGGGCTAACCGCGATCTCAACGTCGGGGAAATTATCGCTTCCGCTCCCGATTTGACTGCTATCGCCGATCTACTGGGCGTCTCGCAAGACGACGTGCGTGCGGTCGTTCGCACTTGGGGTCCCGGAAAATTCGATGCCCATCTCTTGCTCGATGGCATCACCGAGAACCCCGACGGCGACTCGGCCGCCACGCTCATCCCACCCGCGTTCGGCTTGGCCGGCGTAAATGAACACACTTGGACCGGCTCCTGGGGCACCGTGTCCTATTGGAATGCGTTCGTTGCAACGATCGAAATGGGAGGCCAGGGCACCTTTTACGATCCACGCCTCGACAACGCCGACGAGTATCCCGTCGCCGCTGCCGCGGGTTTCGGCAACATTCGTTCGGAAAACGATCAGGTGACGGCGAAACTGCCCGCGCTGCATTTCT
>JBGTJY010000152.1:0-2276 GCA_041744855.1 Candidatus Hydrogenedentales bacterium | reverse complement strand
GGTTCCGTCGCCTGATGGGGGACGCCTTAGCACCGTAAACCATTGACCTTAACTACGGTCCGCCGCGCCAGGTCTGTCACGGAGCGAAGCCCGATGTGACGGCGGCGTGTAAAGCCGCGGGCGTGCTCGCCGCGATCCTAGGTCCGCCGAGCGCCGGGACCGAATGTCGCCCATGATACGGCTGCCTGCCGCGGGGGGGGGCTTCGAGCGTGGGGCGCACTCTATGGCCAGATTCGGTAGGCTTGCCTCTTTCCCATCATGCTTGGGCAAGGCCGATGACAGTCCGAAAGCTTTTCGCCCGGGTCATTCGCAGTCTGAGCGACTTCGGGGGCTCCCCGGATGAGGTCGCTGACGTCGAGAGTGGCCGCGAGAAGAACAACGCGCACGCGCTAATCGAAATCGATCCGTCGCTCGACTTGCACGCGTTGATTCGTGTGATCGGAAACCCGCAAAACGCCCGCATACGTGAAGTATCAGGCGAGCCTCCGGAAATGTACGATGATGTTTTGGCCCAGCACCCTCCGGAGAGGGTTGCGTACGCGTCGATATTTCGGCGGGGCCAGCAACAGGGCGGTTTAGTCATACTGACGTTTCGGGCGACGCGTGTTGACGTATCGAAAGCGTTCGCGGCGATTCTGAAGGGCGACGGATTCGATCCTTCGCAACTGCGGCACCTGAACGGCACACATCAGCTCATCTCGCGCTACGACGTGCAACCGTACGGACGTTTTTTTATGGCGGACGCCCGATTTGCGAACGCCGTCGTTTGCCTGTCGCTCGCGACGGCTCCGCAGCGCGTCCTTTCGCATGAGAGTTATTTCCAACGCGTACTCGCGGCAATGGTTCGTTTCAGCCACGCGCGGGAGGATCTTGCGAGCGAGGCGACCGCCGTCGAACGCGCCGCGATCGAGCGAACGGTAGTGCGTATTCGACCTTTGGTGGAGCCGCATTTGCGGACGCTCCATACGAAGTCGAAACAGCTTGTTCGCCAAGACGACTACGGTGAGCTGGACGTGTCGCAGTGGGCCAAAGAAGTTGAGTATTTCACCGAGCGCTTTGTGCTGCGCCAGGCAGTTCTCGCGCCGGTCGCGAAATACCTCGCCATGAACGCGGTCCTTCAAATGGTGGCCGACTACGAGTTGAAATTGATCGAGTCCAATCCGTTGCCAATAGACGCGCGATTACTTGATCCGGCCGAGTTCGAACGCTACTGCGCGCAGGTGCTAGAGACGACGGGATGGAGTGCTCGCGCGACCAAGAGATCCGGTGACCAAGGCGTCGACGTGATTGCGCAGCGCGGGTCAATCAAAGCGGTGCTCCAGTGCAAGCGGGTGGGCACTCCAGTGGGCAACGCCGCCGTGCAGGAAGTAATCGCGGGGCGCGTGTTCGAGGGTGCGGACCTCGCCGCAGTCGTATCGACCGCCGGCTACACTGTGTCCGCCCATCAGCTCGCGTCGGCGGCAGACGTGCTCCTACTATCGCCGGATGACCTTCCCCATCTAGCAGCGCTGGCGGGCTTGGCTGCTGCCCCCTACGAGGCATGATTACCGGGCGAGCCGGCTTGTCAAGGCACATCCCTCCAGTCGGCAGCGCCTTGACTTGGAGCAAGATTGATCGGTAGCAGACGATGAGCAAGTCGAGTTCGGCTTCCTTGTTTATCGTTTGCCAGGCAACTAGCCGCCGCGCCGCGGGAGTAAGTCGTCGCCGAGAATGACTTCCCCTGTCCGCGGAGCTCGACGTGCAGGCTGGGGCTCAATGACGCGGGTCAGTTAGCGACGGGACAACAACTTCGAGTTCGTCCTCCACAAGCTGGTCGGGATGGCGGAACGGCTCAGGCCGAGCGACTCCTACGGGAACTCGACCTACCAGTACAACTCCCGCAGCCGTGCTGCTACACCGCTGCCTACGGCAACTGAGAAGGGCTCCGGGAGCGTTCCCGGGTCCGCTCGAGAGCATCGCTTGCGACCAGGCTTTAGACTCAGATCCAGATCTGAATCATTAAAGTCGAGTTGTCACGCATCCCTGGTGACGCAATGGAGCACATACCTACCGAGTCCCTCACGCTGAATCTCATCCCCACGCGCGATGCCGCAATTGAAGAGATCGAGAAGTTCGTGTTCACATTCGACGGGTATGGGTTCTACCCCGTTTCCACGGACGGTTTGATTAAGGCCTGAAACTCCCGATCGCGCCGAGCGACTCTACGACGCATTCGCGGGTTATGGAACCGCTCCATGTAGTCGAACAAGTCGGCCCGCGCCTCGTCCCGGGTCCGG
>JBGTJY010000151.1:0-2511 GCA_041744855.1 Candidatus Hydrogenedentales bacterium | reverse complement strand
AAACCGATGCCGTCGCGAATCCGCCGTTGCCGTCGGTGACGGTATACGTGAAGGATTCCTCGCCGGTGAAGCCGACCGCGGGGAAATATCTTATGTTTCGCTGATCGAAGTTGATAAGCGCTGTACCGCCTTGGCTCAGCGCTGAGATTTCGATAATCGTCAGTTCGTCCGCGAGGTCGGGGTCTTCATCGTTCGACAAAACGTCGATAAGATTTTCGACGGTATTCGCGTTGACTTCCGCGAAGTCATCGGTTGCGATTGGCCCCGAGTTTTGACGCGTGAATCGCTGTCCGTAAATTTCGGATTCTTGATTCGTCTGTGCGCCCGTGTCTTCGTCGCCGATCCACGCCGCAAGATGTTCGCGTGAGATTTCGTTGTAGACGACGACAGGTTGAAACGCGAAAAAGCTGCGGTCCCCATCGGGCCCCGCGTCGCTCAGCCGAATGTTCAAGGGCTCGTTCAATTCGCCATCCGCGGCGACAAATCGGGCAAGAATTTCTCTCTCGAGACCCATCCCCATGTCTTCCTCAGCGGGGTCGATGTCGAAGTCGTAAACGACTGCGTATTCGTTGTAATTGGAATCGTATGACACGTCCGTGTAGGAGATTGCATTGTCGTCTTGTGATTCGCCGGCTTCCAGGATATGAAACGATTCACCGGCGAATTCTCCTGACGGGGTGATTCGTCGTCCGAGAATCTCGTCGGAGTCAATCGGTACTTCTTTGTACACCTGCCAAATGACGAGGTACTCGTTGTCGATTGAGTTGTGGACGGCCCTCGGGTCGCTTGCGAGTATGGCGCCTTCGATTTCCTCGCTGATTTGAAAATCGTCCTCCCCTATTTCTTGGCCCAATTCGTCCAAACGTTGTCCAAAAATGTTGATGTCGAAGAACGCACCCTCGACCGTAATGTAGTGCCATGCGACGAGATACTCGTTTGCCACCGGGTTGTGGACAATCGTGGGCGCGGGCGCAAAGGCAAAGGGCGTTTCCTCTTCGGCCGTCTGACTGATCCGAAAATCGTTGTTCCCCAGTTGAACGCCGTCCGCGGATAAGCGTTGTCCCCAGACTTCGACGCGACGGTTGCCGGGGATGGGCGGTCCGATAAACGCGTCGTTGGCGCCCCATACCACGAGGTATTCGTTCTCGATCGCGTTGTACGCTACGTCCAACGATCCGACAAAAAACGTGTTGTCGCCCGGAGTGCCCACCTCGCTGATGCGGAAGTCGTTCGGTCCGATCTGTTCTCCTTCCGCGTCGAGCAACTGGCCGAACACCTCCTGTTCGTCCATCACCAGATCGCCGCTGTCGTCGTTGCCAATCCACACGACGAGATATTCGTTGTCCTGGCTATTCCACGTGACCGCACATTCGAACGCGTCGAAATTTCCGTCGAGTTCGGGGCCGGCTTCGCTGACGCGGAAATCGTTGAGGCCCACCTCTTCGCCGGTCGATCCATCAATGCGTTGCGCGAAGATTTCGAATTCCCGCGCATCGTCGTTGGGACCGTCCGCGAGAATGGTCGAGTCCGATGCCGACCACACGATCAAATATTCGTTCGATGTTGCGTTGTAGGCGGCTCCGCCCAACGTGAACAAGATTCCCGAATCCGGGTCGCCGTCGATCCCTGCGTCGCTGATGCGGAAATCGTTGGGGCCGCGGTCTCCCGCCGTGCCGGCGGCAACTACGCGAACCTCGCGTGTAAATTGGGATTCGTTGCCGAGGGAATCGGCGGCGGTGTACGTGACGTCGTACTCGCCGACGACGTTGTCCATCACGGTGTCGCCGCCAACGCCGACGGAGACGTCACCCTGGCGCGCATCTTCGGCGGCCGCCCCGAGTTCGGTGTAAGTGTCCTCGCCAACGACGAGCGTGAATCCCGTCGGACCGTTGAGACTGATGACCGGGGGCGTTTTGTCGATCTCGTAGCATTCGCCGCGAAAACCGCCGTCCAGATCGCCACTCAAAATGGCTGAGCCCGCGAATATCGTGTCGTCATCGATCAAATCCAAGCGAAGCAGTCCGTCGCCGGTACCGGTATCGACCGTGACCATGCGAGTCGCGCCGGCGCCTTCAACGCTCGTGACCATCGCGCCGCTGACGGATTTCAGTGGAGTTTCCACTTCGATGAAGAAGTCCGTCGCATCGACCCCTTCTACGTCCTCGGAAAACACGACCTCGTATTGAACGGTCTGCGCGTTGGTGAGGACGGCATCGGTAGCCGTGATCGAGAGGACAACTGGCGAGACGGCTCCAATCGGAGGCGACGTGTCGTTGTCGAGATCGGAAGCGGTATTTCCGTCAAAGAGGTTTGTCCCGCCTGGAAGGGCGATGCCGAAAAGCGCGCCGCCGACTCCTTGACCGTTTCCGCCGGAAAAGGATCCCGGAGTTTCGCCTCCCGCGCCACCGCTCGCTTCGTTGAGTTCGAAAATGCAATTGACCAAGGTCACGACGGCGCCTGCATGGACGTACATGGCGCCGCCCAGCGCGGCCCCGCCGCCACCGGCGCCGG
>JBGTJY010000150.1:0-2446 GCA_041744855.1 Candidatus Hydrogenedentales bacterium | reverse complement strand
CCGACATGCAGCCGGTAGCCCAGCCCGCCGCGCAGATCGCGATCGCTCACTTCGAGGATGTACGCGCCCTCGGACTCGATCCGGTAGCCGAGCCGGTTCAGGTTCGCGGGGCCGAAATCCTCATTGGTTGCGACGACCGCGCCCGCCTCGTTGCGCAGACGGATCGCCGGATTGAACGCCGTGTCCGTCAACGCTACGACAATTTCCTGCGCAACGGCGCCCGCAATGCGATAGCGGTCCACGTCGCCGGCCTGGGCGATGCTTCCGGATACCACGGAATTAAGCTCGACGGGCATCGCCTGCGCGATATCGTCGTTCGGTTCGGCCTCGGCGATATCCGCGCGCGAAATCACGTCGATCGTGCGCCCGTTCGTGAGACCAATCGGCGTGCGGAACAAAATTTCGCGAGCGCCGAGAGAGGCCTCCGTGGCGACTGCGACCTTCATCTTGATGCGATACGGCCGCGCGTTGTCGAGAATGTCGGCGCCCGTGCCGCGCGGCCCCTCCCCCAGCTTCAGATTCGGCGGATCGAGTGCTACGATTTCGATCGAACTCAGCGTGATGCCTTCGCCGTTGACGATCGGTTCCGCAGCCTCGAGATTCTTCCCGGAGACGGTCACTTCGAATTCGCCGCCGCGGTGCATCCGCGCAGGGGAAATCGATGCGAACGACGGCGGGACGGTTGCCTCGATGATTACGGCCTCGACGCCAAGCGCACGGGACTTTCTAGCGTCGCCCGATTCGTCTGAAGCAACGCCGATTTCACCCGCGACGAGCGAGGCGCCCGTGTCGGCCGCATACACCGCGCGCGTGCCGTCGTATCTGCCGACGGAAATTTCCTTGCCATCGGGCCGGATCGCAAGGCCCGTGACCCAGTCGCTTTGCGGCTCGAACGTGAGGAGTTCCGTCAAATCCGCAGCGGACCAAGCCTTCATCTGCCGATCCGCAGCCGTCGAGTAAAGGCGCTGGCTGTCCGGGGAAAATGCGAGCTTCAAAATCGCCGCATCGTGCGCGAACGAGGAGCGGAGCAGCGTGCCGGGGCCGTGATCGGATTGATTGAGCGCGCCGCCGAGATTTTCAACATCCCAGATGCGGATCATCTTGTCCGCGCCCGCTCCCGCGAGATGCCGCGAAGCCGGCGCGAATGCCAGCGTGTGCACGGCGGCAAGCGAATCGCTGATCGTCAGCAGCATGTTGCCGGAAACGACATCCCAGAGTTTGATCGTGCGATCGCCCGCGCCACTGGCGAGCAGTTTGCCATCGGGCGAGAACGTGACGGCGAACACCGCGTCGACGTGGTCTTTGAGCAAGCGACGCTCGGCGCCCGTGGCCACATCCCAGATGCGCACCGTCTTGTCGTAGCTCGCCGTGGCAATCAGCACGCCATCCGGCGAGACAGCGAGCGACTGTACTATGTCTTTGTGCGCGGAAATATTCCGGGCGAGCGACCAATCGGCTGTGCGCCAAATGTGGACATCCCCCGAGCGCCCAGGCGCCCCGCTACCGGCGGTGAGGAGAGAACCGTCGGGCGAGAACGCAAGCGCGCGGACCATCTCGAGGGGACCGGTCAGCCGATGGGCGGGTTCGGCCGATGACGCCTCATAGATGCGCACTTCCGCGAAGGTACCTTCGGCGAGCCAATTGCCGTCGTGCGAATACGCGAGCGCCGTAATTGGGATTGCACCCGTCCCGGTGAGCGCCTTGTCCGTCTGCGGTTGCGAGGGGTCCGCGGCCGTGACCGATGGATCGGAAGGCGCGCCCGCGGCGATCCACGCGCGTATCGTCTCAATTTCCTCGGCGCTAAGTTTCGCACCCTTGTCCGGCGGCGGCATGTGCGGTTCGAGTTTGTGCTCGAGCATGGCGATGAATTTGCTGGCGGCGGGATCGCCGGGGACGATCGTGATACCTTCGTCGCCGCCTTCGAGGGCCATCGCGGCGGTGGAAAGGTCGAGGCCCGATTTGAGGCGCTCGGCCTCGGGGAAGTGGCAGCCGGAGCAGTGGCGTTTGAGGATGGGGAATACGTGCTCCTCGAACGAAGGTTGAGACGCGTTCGCCAAATCAGGTGAAAGCAATTGAATGAAGGAAAGGATGACTGAGGCGCTCGCCACCTTTAACGCAGCCGACCGAGCCACGATTCCGGATCCAAATGGTCGTGTGGCACCGCGACCACAATCACCTGTTCCTGGAGCACTTCGTAGATGACGCGGTAAGGAAATCGAGAAGGATATCTCCACCGAATGTCCCTGACCGGATGCTTGCGGCTCCCCAGCAGCGGATTCTCAGCCAATCGATTCCAGACTTCAAAGACCTCTTCCACAAACCTTCTTCCGAGACCCGGCTCCCGAGCCTCATACCATCGAGCGGCATCGGCCACATCGTGTTCAACTTCCGGACGGAAGACGACATCCCAGCTCATTCCGGAAACAGCTTATGAAGGCGGGTCTTC
>JBGTJY010000149.1:0-6901 GCA_041744855.1 Candidatus Hydrogenedentales bacterium | reverse complement strand
AGCGGCCAGAGTCGTCGGTTCGTGCAGTCACCTCGCCGAACCTGAGTTCGTGACTTTGGAGATGTAATTCCTGTCCGGCAAGTCCGACCCCCGCGAACCGCACGGCCCCCGTGATGACGTTACCGGGGCGAAGGCGAATCTCGACGGTCTGTTCACTACCAGGCGCGCCGTGGACGTCGGCAAACGTCTCCACGAAACCGGGCGCGAAGGCCGCGATGCGTCGAAAATTCACGGGAAGCGCTTCCAATAGAAACGTCCCGTCCGGGTTCGAAAACGCATCGGCTGCGTAACTGTTACCGTCGTCCCACTCCATGTGATCCGGCGGCCCGTCGATAAAAAGCTGCGCCCCGGCGACCGGTAGGCCCTGGGCGTCCAGCACACGCCCCCGAACGATCAGGCCCTGCTTGAGGCCAATTTCAATCTCAGTAGTACCCTCGGGAACGAGCTGCACAGTCGTGAGTGTCGGCGCATATCCGTCAGCGCGAACAACGATGGAGACCTCGCCGGGATTCACGTTTTCGAGCACGAAATTTCCGTCGGGATGCGAGACGCGCTCGTATTCGTAAACGGTGTCGGGATCCCATTCGGGCTGCGGATGCCGTGCTCGCGCAATCTCGAATGCCGGAATCGGCAGCCCAGTCTGCGCGTCCTCCACGATCCCTTGGATTTGCCCTTGTCGTTCGAGGACGAAGTCTATTGTTTCCGTTTCCTTCGTAACTTCGTCCGCATACGACCGCGCGAATCCTTCCGCTTCTGCGAAAAGCTCATAGCGCCGTTCTCGGACAAGCTGCGTCTCGTAATACCCTTGCTCATTCGACATCACGCCACCGACGAAATCGCCGTTAACCATGCCCTGCGAAACCGTCGCGCCGGCGATTGGGTCTCCGTCGCGATCGCGCACGTAACCGTTGATGAAAGGCCCTTTCAGCGTGTTGTCCTCGCTCTCGTCGATATCCAACACGAGCCGCACGTCGTCGACACGCTGACCTTTCGCCAACGAAATCTCGGCCAAAGTCTCGCCATCCTGAGGGATCACCATTTCTCCGCCATGAGTCTTCCACGCGATAAGACGATAGTGCCCATTCGGGAGACCGCGAATCTCGAATGCGCCTCCCGATTGGCCGTTCGTGGAGGCAATCAACGGGGTTCCGCCCAGATACGAGTGTGAATCTTCGTCGATCGCCACTGCTGAAGATCCGGTAACTTCGACGCCGTTCCGGTCCACTACTACTCCCGAAATAATCGATTCCGGCGTAAGCGTCAACACGCCGCCCTCGAAACCTTCGACAGGGACTTCCGGCCAGTCCACGTACAAATCGGCATATCCAAGCTTGTTGACATGGAGCGGCAACACTCCTCCCGGCGTGAGGGCCGTGAGCATAAACCGGCCGTCTGAGTTCGATTGTGCGGATTGGCGATGACGGTAGTCCGTAGCGACGGTGGCGCCCTCCACGGGGGCTCCCGATTCGTCTTGGACCAAACCCGTGGCGGTCGTCCCCAGGTCAAATGGAAAGTCGAAATCGGTCACAAGCGCGTCCGAACCGAGCGTAATGACTCTTGACGTCGAGCCACCTTCAGGAACGCTGGGATACCCCGTGCCCCGAAACAGGGTCACGTTCCAAATTCCGCGATCGAGCGAGTCGAATCGAAAGGTACCGTGTTCGTCGGTCTTCGCTTCCAACTCTTCGCCATTTCGGGAGCTTGCGAAAACCGTCGCGCCCACAACGCTGCGGGAATCGGCCACGCCGTAGACGCGCCCCGACAGCGACGCGCCCTCGAGTGGAGCGGCATCTTCAATCGCTTCGGCCGCGATTTCCGTGTTCGCGATCGGTTCGCCAACGTCCCGAACAGGTTCCGATTCGTTTAACTCGTTGGAACCTGCCGTCCCGGAAATTTCTTGCGTCGCGGTGGGCACGCGATCGCGCATGACGGCCCAGAATGCACCGCCCGCAATTGCGACGATCACGACGACAACCAATGCTCGAAGTCTTCGGTTCATCGCGAAGCATCATATCATTGAGATAAACGCGCCCTGCGACACGACCGTCAGTTGCTCTCGATAGGTGGGTCTACCTCGATGCAGATCGTGAAGAACTCATCAGTTTCCTCGTTAAACATCTCGACGCATCCGGAACCTGGATTGATTCCCATTAGTTCAAAAGTTTCGAACTTGTCACCCTCGTTGTACCATTTCCTGATACGCGGTCCGGTTTGGATATACGCGGTCCACCCCCGAGGCGTTTCGTTCACCCGTAACAATCTCACTTCCACCTCAGCCGATGGCTCATCCAGGTACAGTCGAAAATTGCCTCCTGTTTCGACGTGACGAAAAACCGCGATACCTGACGACACATTAACAGCGTCGAGGACGTACGCGCCCCAATGTTCCCCGACGCTCAACGTGACACTCTGGCCGGTGGGATCCTTGAAGCGGGCTTTCACTACTTCCCGGTCTTCATACGCTCCATGCAGCCGCAGGGGGGGTGCCAGCGCCAGCGCCGGGCCCGAATTGACGGTCGGTTCTATCGGTGGAGTCCCGGCGGAAAACGTCAACGTCTCGTTACGTGGCGCGGTCGGCGGAGGCTTCGGTCCAAAAAATGACAGCAGTACAATGACACATGCCGCCGCAATTCCAACGGCAACCTGCCACGGCCTAATTGGGAGTTTTTCGAACGGATCGCGCGCCACAATCGCGGACACAACCCGTTCTCGTTGCGTGTTGGACAAAGCGAGCGGAGGCTGCTTCCCATCACCGTTCTGCAGCTCTCGACTAAGGCTCCAGATTCGATCTAACTGGGCAGCCAATTCGGAGTCACGGTCGATGTCCACTTCGAACCTCCGGCGCAAAGCCCGCGGCATTTCATCAAGCGCGTATGCCGTAATCTCTTCATCCGTCCAATGCGTGCTCATTGAGGGTTCCTTCGTTAAAGGAGGTCTGCCTTTTCGGGAAGACGTTTGCTCAGACGATTGAGTGCGCGTGCCATCGTGGTGCTCACCGTTCCGAGCGACACACCGACGACCTTGCTGATCTCGCGGTAACCCAGATCGTGATCGAATTTCAGCCGGACAATCTCGCGCTCAAGTTCGGGCAATGCCTCGACGCGTTCGCGAAGCAGCGCGTAACCATCGAAGTTGGGACGCTCCACAGTTTCCTGAACGACCTCATGGGCGTGTCCGTTTCCCGAGGCAACAGCGCTCGAACGTTGCCCACGCAGAACATCCAGCGCCCGATTTCGGCACACGGTATATAGCCACTGCGCCAGGTGGCCGTCGACACGCCGCTGATCGGCCTCGCAGAGTCGCAGGAAAGTGTCTTGCACCACGTCGCGCGCGGTCTCCACGTCACCGACGATGCCGAGTGCGTAGCTGATGAGGCGGCGCTCGTATTGGTCGAGCGCGCTCGCAACCCAATCGATTTTTTTCATTCGAGCCACAGTGCGACGCCTTCGCCTCAAGAGGCTGCTAACGCGACATCTACCCTTGTAACGATTGAAACCGGCAAGCGTTCAGAAAACTATTTGCGATTTTGCTTGCTAGTGAGAAACGTTTCGGGTATCGTTTGCGCCCATGGGCGCTGATTTCGTCAAGTTCAAATGTCACCACTGTAATCATTGTTGCACGGAAGTCGTCGCGTTGCCGACGCCGTGGGACGTGAAACGCATCGCCAAGATGATTGGCGAGGAGCCGGAGGACTTCATCGAGTTCCTCACGCCGGACGAGTTGGACGATGTCGAGATGGACGACCCGACCTGGCTGAAAGTCAAGGGCGAGCACTACATGATGGCCCTGCGGCGCGACAAGAAGGGCTGTCACTTCCTCGATAAGAAAACGCGCCTCTGCGGCATCTACGAAGCGCGGCCGCTCCTGTGCAGGCTCTACCCATTCAAAGTCGAAGAAACCAAAGCCGGCAAGTTCAAGGGATTCACGCTGCACACCGACGTGGGGTGCCCGCGGCATGAGGATGGCGCCGTGCCCGTCAAGCCGTTGTACGACCTGTACATCCAGGACGACATCAATCAAGAGGACTATCACGAGCTCGTCGAGTACTTCAACGCCAAGGACTACAAAGGCAAAGAGCCCGAGGATTTCCTCGCGTTGTTCATGAACGGCTTCACGAACTTCGATTATTTCGTCGGGCTTGCCGATGAGCCGGGGGCGCAGGCCAAGTCGGCTTGACGATGTCCCTCCGTTCCTAAGTTTGACTCGAAGCGGAGCTTCTGGCGCAAGTGCGTTCCCGAATAGAAATTCGGGAACGAGGTGTGGAAGAGACTTCGGGAACGAGGTGTGGAAGAGACTTCGGGAACGAGGTCTCGCGCGAGCTTTGTGGGTTAGGACGCGTTGCGCTTCAGTAGTTCTTCCGCGTGTTGACGGCTCACGGAGGTCGCGTCGCCGTCGAGTAGGCGGGCTACTTCCCCGACGCGCGAATCTTCGTCCACCACGCGCACGATCGTCGTCGTCCTGCCCGCCGCCGTTTTCTTCGACACGTTGAAGTGTCGACTGGCCGCCGCGGCGATTTGCGGGAGGTGCGTCACGCAAATGAGCTGATGCGTCTCCGCGAGTTGGGCCATGCGCTCGCCGACTTGCCGCGCGACTGCCCCGCCGATGCCCGCGTCGATTTCGTCGAAGATGAGCGTGGGCACTCTGTCGGCCGACGCGAAGGCCGATTTCAACGCAAGCATCAGGCGCGACATTTCGCCGCCCGACGCCACCTTGCGCAAGGGCTTCTCGGGTTCACCGGCATTCGCAGCGAGTACGAATTCGATCCGGTCCGTGCCGCGAACGCCAAGCGGTGCGTCTTCGATGGCGACCGAATACGTGCCGCCGGCCATGCCGAGTTTGCGGATGGTCGCCGTGACCGACTTCGAAAGTTTATCGCCGATGGCCCGGCGCTTCTTCGAAAGCTCCTGCGCGGTGTGCATCGCGGCGGCGTGGGCATCGTCGCGCTGCTTGCGATTCTCGGCGAGGCGTTCGTCGCGCTGATCGAAGGCCTCGATTTCGCGCTGCGCCTCATCGCGGTAGGCGAGGATTTCGGGCGTCGAATCGCCGTACTTGCGCATCAACTCGCGAATGACGGACAAACGGGAATTCACCTCGTCCAATTCGCGCGGCTCGAAACTCAATTCGTCCGCGTGCCGCCGCAACTCGTCGGCGATCGATTCGAGCGTTGCCCGCGCGTCGTTCAAGGTCGCCGACAATGCTTGAAACGATTCGTGGATCGCGGACAACTCATCGAGGTCTTTGGCCGCGGCGTCGACGCTATCGATCGCCGCGCCGCCCTCGTCGCCGCCATAAATTTTCGCGTGCGCGCTCGAGGTGAGCGCGAAGATGCGCTCGGCGTTCATCATGAGATTCCGCCGCGCGCGCAATTCTTCCTCTTCGTTCGCGGTCAGGTTCGCGCGATCGATCTCGGCGACTTCGAATCGGCGAAACTCGATCCGGCGCGTCTGTTCGCGGTCGTCGGCCTCCAGCGTTTCGATCTCCCGGCACAACGCGTGGTAGCGGTCGTAGTGCACGGCCATCTCGCCTGTCAGACCGCTGAGCCCGCCAAAGTCGTCAAGCAGATCGAGCTGGCGCGCGGTTTTAAGTAGCGACTGATGTTCGTGTTGGCCGTGCAGATCGACGAGTTCTTCACCGATCGCGGAGAGCACCGACACCGCGACGAGATTCCCGGCCGCATACGCGCGGCTACGGCCCTGATTCGACACGACGCGCGAGACCAGCAGTTGGCCGTCTTCTAGCGCGAAACCATCTTCGCGCGCGATGCCGTGTTCCTTCAAGACGTCGACCAATCGACGCGACGGTTGATCCAGCGCGAACAACGCGTCGACACGCGCCTCTTCCGCGCCAGCACGGACATGATCGGCGGAGGCGCGGCCACCGAGAATAAGGCTCAGCGCGCCGACGATGATCGATTTGCCCGCGCCCGTTTCGCCCGTGAGGACGTTGAAGCCCGCGTCGAACTGCAGCTCGACGTCGTCGATGAGCGCGAGATTGCGGATGCGGAGCGTTTGGAGCATCGAAGCCCCCGGTCCCCCAATGGTCACGCTTTGGAGCCGAGCCGAAGGTGCATCAGAAACTCTTGATTGCCGGCGGGCCCCAGCAACGGCGAGGGTATCACAGCGCCCGGACGGAATCCCAACGCCGCGGCTGCGTCGCGAACTTCGTCGATCACACGCTGACGGACGGACTCGGATCGCACCACGCCGCCCTTGCCGACGTCTTCCGGCCCGGCTTCAAATTGCGGCTTGATGAGCACGACGCCTTCGCTCGGCTCCGCGAGGAGCGGCCGCAGCGAAGGCAGGACGATGCGCAGCCCGATGAACGAGCAGTCAACGGTAAAAAACGCCGGACGATCCGGTAGCGATTCGGGCGCAAGGTTCCGGATGTTCGTGCGTTCCATGACCACGACGCGCGGATCGTCGCGCAAGGTCCACGCGAGTTGTCCGTATCCCACATCGACCGCGTAGACCTTTACCGAGCCGCGTTGAAGAAGACAATCCGTAAAACCGCCGGTCGACGCGCCGACGTCGATCGCGATATGACCCGCGACGTCGAGCGCGAAGGCATCGAGCGCGGCCTCGAGTTTTTCGCCGCCCCGGCTGACATAGCGCGGGCCTTCGGCGATCGTCAGCTCGGCGGTCTCGTCGATCAGTTGGCCAGGCTTCGTCAGCGGCTGACCGTGGGTGTCCATGACGCTGCCCGTGTGGATGAGGCCCTGCGCCTTGGAGCGGCTGACCCCTGCGACGCGTTGCACGAGCACATCAAGCCGGACCTTGGTCACCGTGCGGCCCTACTCTTTTTCAAGGAGGACGATCGCCTGGGTGCTGATTGCTTCTCCGCGTCCTTCGGGTCCGACCTGTTCGTTCGTCTTCGGTTTGACGGAGACGCGCTCCGGGGCGAT
>JBGTJY010000148.1:0-4226 GCA_041744855.1 Candidatus Hydrogenedentales bacterium | reverse complement strand
TTCGTGATTCCGCGTTCATGTGGTTGGTATTGTAAACGCGACAGCGCCCCGTTGTCCGGCGGCGTCGAAGAGAGCCTCGCGATTCCAGCCCCCACCGCATGAATGCGGAACTACGAACCTAGTCACTCCTCCGGACTTATGCGAACCGACGAACTCGACTACGTGCTCCCTGAACGCCTGATCGCGCAATTCCCGAAAGAGCGCCGCGATCAGTCGCGATTACTCGTGCTCGATCGCCGCGCGCGAACCATGCGCGAGGACCTGTTCGCCAATCTGCCAACCTACCTCCTGCCCGGCGACTGCGTCGTTCTCAACGATACGAAAGTGATCCGCGCGCGGCTTTCCGCGCACAAACCCACCGGGGGCCGCGTCGAGATTTTTCTGTTGAAGGAGCGCGGCCCTGGCGAGTGGGAAGCGCTGATCCGCCCGGGTTCGCGCGTAAAAGCCGGCGCGCAGTTGATTCTCGACTCCAACTCGGACGCTCCGATCACCGCGACGATAGTCGACGTACTTTCCGATGGCCGCCGCGTCGTGAGATTCGATCGGGACGATGTAATGTCCGTGCTCGAGCAGTCGGGCGCCGTGCCGTTGCCGCCGTACATCCGCCGCGACGCGGCCGATACGGCTGACGCCGGGCGCTATCAGACGATTTACGCGAACACACCGGGAGCCGTCGCCGCGCCAACGGCGGGCCTCCATTTCACGCCGAAGGTTTTCGCCGCGCTCGATATCAAACAAGTATCGACCGCGAAGTTAACGTTGCACGTCGGCTACGGCACGTTCAAGCCGATCCAAACGGACGAGGTGTCAGAACACAAAGTCGATTCCGAGCAATTCTCGTTTCCCGACGAAGCCGCTGCGCAACTCAACGCCACGCGTGCGCAGGGCGGCCGCATCTGCGCGGTGGGCACGACGGTAACCCGCGTCCTCGAGACTCAAATCCGCGATGGCCGATTTATTGCGGGAGTGGGGGAGACCAACTGCTACATCTATCCGCCATACACGTTCCGCGGCGTCGACGCGTTGATCACGAATTTTCACTTGCCGCGAAGCAGTCTGCTCGCGTTGGTCTGCGCATTCGGCGGCACGGAGTTCGTGCTCGAGGCCTACGGGCGCGCGGTCGAGCAGGAATTTCGTTTCTACTCCTACGGCGACGCGATGCTCATACTCTAGCCGCTCGCTCAGTTCACGTCATTCCCGCGCAGGCGGGAATCTCTCCCTCCACCGAGCGCCGAAATTTAGCTGAGAGATTCCCGCCTGCGCGGGAATGACGGTGTCGGTGTGGGCGACGAGGCCTCAAAAAAAATTGGCGCCATGCCTGAGACGGGCGATGGCGCACTCATGGAAGGACTGCAAAAGGGACTTTCCGTTGGCCGCGTGGCGCCTGGGGAGCGCCCCAACGAAGGCCCCGTAGTTATTTCGGCTGAGCCGTTGCCTGCTCTCATGCCGCTGACACTTAATGCTTCGGCGGATCGCGCGAAAAACTTTAGCGCAATGCCGCTGCGGAACGAAGCGCGTACAACCTGTGCAATTGGATTGGTTTTCGGGCGCGCAGGTACAATCCGCCACCGGTCATTCTGAGCGCCCGCGAAGAATCTCTCTCGCACTGAGGCTGTGGAGTCGCGAGATTCTTCGCTGGCGCTGAGAATGACTGCGAGAGAATCACGAGATTGGGAGCGCAATTCCGGTGCGGACCGTCGTCTTCGGCGCGAAGGGACAACTCGGGCGGGATTTGGTGAAGCGGTTCCGCAAGCAGGGCCCGACCAAGGGATACTCGCGTCAGGAAGTGGACGTGACGCGCCTCGAAGCGGTGACGGACGCCGTGCTCGAGTTCCGGCCTGAACTCGTGCTCAACGCAGCGGCGTACACGTTGGTCGATTCCGCGGAGGATAACGAAGACCGCGCCGAGGCCAGGAACCACATCGGCGCGCGTCATGTCGCGCTCGCAGCCGGCGCGGCGGGCGTCCCTGTCGTCTATTTCAGCACCGATTACGTTTTCGATGGAACGAAGCGCAAGCCCTATCTCCCGAGCGACCCGGTATCTCCGCGGGGCGTCTACGCGCGATCAAAGCTCGCCGGAGAAAACGCCACGCGCGAATCCAACGTCAAAAGTTTCGTCGTGCGCACGGCGTGGCTATACGGATTGGGCGGCAACAATTTCGTCGAGAAAATTTTGGAACGCGCGAAATCGAAATCTGAATTGAAAGTAGTTGACGATGAAATCGGTTCGCCAACGTTCACCTACGACGTGGCCGAAGCGACGGAAAAACTCGTCCAGCGCGATGCCTACGGCGTGTACCACGCGGTGAATGCAGGCTCGTGTTCGCGCTTCGAGTTCGCGACGAAAATACTGGCACTGGCGGGGATCGACGCGCCGATTCGCCCCTGCTCCAGCAGCGAATTCGTCACGAAAGCGCCCCGGCCCGCGTATTCGGTGTTAGATACCACGTCGCTCGAATCCGCGGCGTCGTACGAATTTCGGCCGTGGGAGGAAGCATTGGCCGACTATCTGCAACAGCGTGAGGCGACGGTATGAAGCGAATTCTGGTAACGGGCGGCGCGGGCTTCATCGGGTCGGCGTTCGTCCGCTACGCGCTCCGTGCGTATCCCAACGTGCAGGTCGTGAACTTCGACAAGCTGACCTACGCCGGCAACCTCGACAACGTCAAGGATGCAGATCCGAACCGGCACGCGTTCATCGAAGGCGACATCGCGGATTACGACGCCGTGCTCGAAGCGATGGCCGGATGCGACGCCGTCGTCAATTTCGCCGCTGAAACCCACGTCGACCGCAGCATTCTAGGCGCAGCGGAATTCATCGATACCGACGTGCGCGGCGTGTACAACCTGCTCGAGGCGGCCAAGACGTTGGGCACGGGCCGCGTGTTGCTCGTCTCGACCGACGAAGTCTACGGCAGCATCCTCGATGGTTCGTTCAAAGAATCCGACCCCATCGGCCCGCGCAATCCCTACTCGGCGAGCAAGGCCGCCGGCGAGTTGCTCGGCATGTCCTATTTCCACACGTTCGACCTGCCCGTGCTCATCACCCGCGGATCGAACACCTACGGTCCCTACCAGTATCCGGAGAAGGTGCTGCCGCTGTTCGTGACCAACGCAATCGACGACCAGCCGCTGCCGCTCTACGGCGACGGCAAAAACGTGCGCGACTGGCTTTATGTCGACGATCACTGCACCGGCATCGATACTGTGCTGCGCAAAGGCCAGCCGGGTGAGGTCTACAACGTCGCCGGCGGCAACGAGCGCGAGAACATCACGCTCACGAATCGAATCCTCGAACTCGCCGGTAAACCGTCGACGCTCATAAAACCGGTCCAGGATCGTCCGGGCCACGACCGCCGCTACTCGATCGACGCCTCGAAACTCCGCGCGCTAGGCTGGAAACCCGCGATGGATTGGGACGCCGGCATGGCCTTGACCGTGCGGTGGTATCAGGACAACGAGTGGTGGTGGCGCAAGATCAAGACCGGCGAGTACCTCGAGTACTACAAACGCCAGTACAGCCACCGCTGACTTCGAGGCTCTAATAAAACCCGTCATTGTGAGGCCGCGCGCCTTAAAGCCTTGCGCGCGGCCGTGGCAATCCCATATTTCGGACTGGTTTGGTTAGAGGCTCTTAATAGTTCCGCCCAGTTGGGAACGGCCAGGCCGGCTAGCGTGTTTCTATCTTGTGGGCGAAAAATCCGCCGTTCCTTTGACATAAATCCAAGCAAACCCGTACGATATAAAGTTCAAACGTAGAAGTTTCCGCATTCAAAATCGAGGCAAAACTACCTTCATGAAGACTGTCTGTTCTTCGATTTCTTTGATTTTATCAGTTGCGCTCCTCGCGTCCTGCAGCGATCCGGGCGAGCGAGTCGAGATCACCCAAGTCGACGAGCGGTCCGAACATCGCCCCGCGCCCGAGCCGAATGTTCCGAATAAAGATCGGTTTCGGTTCGCCTCCTCGGCAGCCGATTTCCAGATGGCCGCGGGGGAGGGGGAGGCACCCACGTTTCACGCAACGACCCCCGAGGGTTGGACAGAGCTGGCGCCAACCGAATTCCGTGCGATCAACCTTGCGTTCGGGCCCCACGACGAGGGCGAATGCACCGTCAGTCTCGCCGGTGGAAGCGCGATCGACAACGCGAACCGTTGGCGCGGTCAAATGGGACTGCCCCCGTATAGCCCGGCCGAATTCGACGCATTGCCGCGCCAGCAGGTGCTCG
>JBGTJY010000147.1:0-1690 GCA_041744855.1 Candidatus Hydrogenedentales bacterium | reverse complement strand
CTGATCTGTCCGAAATGCAGCTACGAAATCGAAGTCTCCGCCGCATTGACTGCGCAGCTGCGCGATCAGGCGGGAAAGGAGCTAGAGGCGGTGACTCGGCAACGTGAAGCTGAGTGGGCTCGGCTTCAAAAAGAACTGGACGCCGCTCGGCAGTCCCTCGCGAAGGAGATCGAGACCCGGGTCACGGAAGAACGCGCCGGCCTTTTCGAGGAAGCCGATGCCAAAGCTCAGGAATCCGTCGTTCTCAAAATCCAAGATCTCCGCAACCAGCTGGCCGAGACAAAGACGAAGCTCACCGGCGCCCAACAGACCGAGCTGGAATTGCGTAAGGAGCGGCGATTATTAGAGGAACAAACACGAGAACTTGAACTCACGGTCAACCGAAAACTCGACGAAGAACGCGCCAAGATTCGGGATCAAGCAAAAAGCCAGGTCATCGAAGAAAACCGCCTGCGAGAAGCCGACAATGACAAATTGATTGACGACCTGCGCCGTCAAATCGACGGCCTCAAACGCAAGGCCGAACAAGCGTCGCAAAAATCGCAGGGTGAGGTGCTTGAACTCGTACTTGAGGATGCTTTACGCGAGCACTTTTCGTTCGACACCATTGAGCCCGTCCCGTCGGCGACGCACGGTGGCGACGTTCTGCATCACGTCGTCGATACCCAGGCCCGGGATTGCGGCACCATTCTCTGGGAATCCAAACGCACCAAACAATGGAGCGCGGCGTGGCTTCCCAAACTTCGCAACGACCAACGTGCCGCAAAGGCCGATCTTGCGATCATCCTTACGGTTGAATTGCCCAGGAACGTCACAAACTTTGATTGCATCGACGGCGTTTGGATAACAAACCGTGCATGCTTCATCGGTCTCGCCATGGCACTGCGAACGGTTCTCATCGAGGCGTCGCGCGCGGCACGCGCCGTAGAGGGCCGCGACACCAAGTTAGAACTCGTCTACGGATACCTATCCGGCGCCGGGTTTCGCCAGCGGGTGGCAGGAATCGTTGAAGCGCTCGTATCGATGAAAAAGGACCTGCGGGCGGAACAACGATCCATTGAGCGCTTGTGGGCGAAACGTGACAAGCAGTAGGATCGCGCCATTGTCCACATCGCCGGTCTTCACGGCGACCTTGACGGCATCATCGGCGGCACACTGCCCGAAATTCCGGAACTCGAACTCGCGCAAATCGGCGTCGAAATGGCAGCCGACGAGCCTTTGGGCATCGAACACGCGAACGGCTGCCCCTTCTAACACCGCGGAGACCACGAATCATGACGACTTGCATTCAGGACGCGCCGATTACATCGCTCAACGCTGATCTCATCCCCGTTCGTGCACTCAATCAAGTGACGTATTGCCAACGGCTCTACTACTTGGAATACGTCGAAGCGGTGATGCCCACGAACGAGCATGTCGAGGACGGGCTTTTCCAGCATCGCCGGGTGGATGACCCGGCCTTGCAAAATCGTACACGCAAGGACGGCGACAAGCTCAGCACACGCAGCGTGCAAATCAGCTCCGAACGCCTGGGGATTTCCGGCAAACTTGACCTCGTCGAAGAGAATGACGGCGTCGTCTATCCCGTCGAGTACAAGCGCGGCTGTGGACCATCACCGGCGAACGACGATCCTGGGTATTGGGACAACGACGCGGTTCAACTCTGTGCCCAGGCAATGCTGCTTGAAGA
>JBGTJY010000146.1:0-3048 GCA_041744855.1 Candidatus Hydrogenedentales bacterium | reverse complement strand
TCATTCAAAATGCAGGTAGATTGCAGGTGACCTGCATAAGCACCGGAGTGCGGAGCGATTGGAACCTCTGCGTCGCTCCCATGATGGAGTGGATACACGTTGCTCCATGACCCAGTAAATTCATTGACGAATCGAGACGTTTCGATTTCTGTTCCGCGGCTCGATCGTTCTCTTCGCGGTGTCGAATTGCCTCGCGCCGTTCAGCGCGGTACTGACCGGGCTACAGCGCATGGGCGCGGCGAATCTGCTGAGCGCTGCGGCATCGAGCGTAAAGCTCGTCGCGACGATTGTCTTTCTCGAGCGAGGTCTTGGCGTGCGCGGCCTCGTCTTTGCGAATGCAGCCGTCGTGTTGGTTTTGGGATGTCTGACGATCATCGCGACGTTTCGTGTGTATCCGTCGCTACGTCTCGCGCCTCGCCATGTTTCGAGGGCGACGTTCGCGTCGTTGTTCGCGTTTGGATGGCGTACCCAGTTTGCGCGGCTGGCGAATCTCGTCATGTTCGAGACGGACGTACTCGTAATCGCGTTGTTGCTGCGGAATCTCGAACTGGCCGCGCTGTATCGAATCGGCGTGGAACTGGCCAACAAATTCCGGCAGGCGCCCGGCATTCTCGTATCCGCGCTGATTCCCGCCGCGGCGGATTTCCACGCGCGGGGCGAGACCGACACGCTGCGGAAACTCTACATTCGGGCGACGAAATATTCCGCCGCGATCGCGATTCCGCTTGCGGCGTTCGGCGCGGGGGCTGCCGGCCCGCTGCTGGAAACCTGGCTCGGGCCCATCGCAGGCTTGACAACTGCCGCCGGTGTGCTCCAAGTTATCGTCGTAGGCTACATTGCGAACATCGTTCCCGGCGCGGGGGTGTCGATTGCGCTGGGCATGGGCCGCGCCGATTTGCAGTTGCGCGCGGGCCTGATCTCAATGTTCGCGAACGTTGGCCTGACGATTGTGCTCGCGCTGAGCATTGGATTCTGGGGGATTCCATTGGCCACGGCCGTTTCGATGGCGATTTCATGGGCCTGGTATGGCCACGCAATGGGACGTCTGCTCGATGTCCCTTGGATGCGCATGTGGACCGACGCGCTTAAGTGGCCGTGCGCCGTGGGTGTCTGCACGCTCGTCGCGGTTGCGGCTGTTGTCGGCGTCGCGGGCCCGATCGATGGGCGTATGGCCAACGGAGCGATCGCGTGCGGCTGCGCGCTTGCCGGGGCAGCGATCGTGTTGGCGGCGATGCGTTGGTCTCCCATGCTCGACGACTACGACCGCAGCGTGTTCAGGCGCGCGCTCGATCTACCGGGGGAATGGATGTGGAAACGCATGCCTCGACCGGGCTGATCGCCGGCGCGTTTCGATCGTGGCGCGAATCGGCCGCGCGGACGCTACGTGCCTACGCTGAGCGCGATGGCCGCGGGTATCCCGATTGGGCGATGCGCTACCAACCGATTGTGCGGCGGCTGCGGCTCGATACGAATCCGCCTCGCATGCTCCTCGAAGTCGGCGCGAACCAGGCGGGAATTACTCGCTTCCTTGGTGGAGCACGGGCCGATACACGCATTATTGCGTTGGATATTTCCGCGGAGCATCTCCGTTTCGCGCGCGAGACGCAGGGCGTGCTGCCCGTCGTTGCGGATATGAGGCATCTGCCGTTCGCGGACCACGCGTTCGACGCGGTTGTTTCCGTGGATACGCTCGAGCACATTCCGCAGTCGAAGCGGCGGGAATGCGTCCGTGAAATGGCGCGCGTTTTGGAGACCACTGGACGGGCCGCGATTGCGTTTCCTTGCGGCGATAGGGCGGCCGAAGCGGAGCAGGCGATTTCGGCGGCGTATGCGCGCGCGTTCGGGCGATCGCTGCGATGGCTGGATGAGCACCGCGAGTGCGGGCTGCCGAACGAAATGGAAGCAGTCAAGCGCTTCACCGAAACCTTGAACGAGACCCATCGAATTTCGTCGAGCGGCAATGCGAATTTGCGCGTTTGGCGAGCGATGTGGCTCGTGTTGCTGTGCATCAAGCCGAAAAGGGCGAATGCGATTGCGCTGGTGTTGCTGCGTGCCGCGACGCCCGTCCTATCGCGCCTGCCGGCGCGTCATTACTACCGGCGCATTGTGTACGCGGAACCGCGTGATGAGTGATTCGCCGAACGTCAGCGTCGTTATTCCGACGTTTAACCGCTGCGATCTCTTGCGTGAATGTCTTGCTTCGTTGCAGTCGCAGACCTATGCGCGGTTCGAAACGGTCGTTGTCGATGACGGATCGTCGGAGGACATCGCGGAATTTTTGCGTGGCGCGTTTCCGCGTGTTCGTTGCGTTCGCCTCGATCGAAATCGTGGATTCGCGGCGGCAGCCAATGCGGGCATCGCGGCGACAGACGCGACGTACGTCTTGTTGTTGAACAACGACATGACGCTGGAACACGAAACGATCGGCAAGTTGGTGGAGGCCATGGAGGCCGACGAAAATCTTGCCGCCGCGGGCCCGCTGACGATGTTCGCGGATGGGTCCGATCGCGTGTACGCCGCGGGGGATCGCATGTTGCCCGGCGGCCGCCCGGAGAGTATCGGCTATGGACAGCCACGCGCTACCTTCGATAGCTGTGGCGAACCCTTTGGTGTGTCCGCGGGCGTAGCGCTCTATCGCCGCGAGGCCTTCGAGCGCATCGGGGTTTTCGACGCGTCGTTCGTTGCCTACTTCGAAGACAGCGATTGGAATTTCCGCGCGCGGCTCGCGGGATACGGATTCAGGTGCGTTTTCTCGGCGCTCGCGTTGCATCGCGGCTCGGCGAGTCTCGACGGCAAACACGTCTGGCGCGCGCGGCAATGCCACCGAAACCACGCGCTATTATTGGTCAAGAACATGCCCTTGGCGTTGCTTGCGAAAAACGCAGGCGCGATTTTGCGCGAACGAGTGCATCAAAACGCGCGGCTGTTCAGGGTCGCGCGCGCCGAGAAGGGCTTCGCGTTTGCCGCGACGACGCTGTTGACCGCATGGATCGAATTGATAACGCGCCTTCCGAAAGCGTTCGCTAATCGTGTCCAAGTTCAACGCAC
>JBGTJY010000145.1:0-7257 GCA_041744855.1 Candidatus Hydrogenedentales bacterium | reverse complement strand
CCTCGAGCCCGAGGAGGCCGCGAAAGACGTCGCGTATACCAACGACGTGATTGTGTCGAACGCGGCGCGGGTCGACGAGGTCATCGACAATCCCCGCGATCGGCCGACGCTGCATCTTGAAATTCGCGGGCCGCTCGCCGCGGAACACCTCATCAACGACGAACGCCAAACGATCAAAGCGCGCGACGGCCACTTCTCGTTTATCGGGACGAAAATTTCCCGCGATTCGATCGGCATCGTCCACTTGCCGGTGACGCAGGAGAACGTCAAGCCTTGGCTTGAGCCGACGACGTTCGTGCAGAGCGACAACGAGCGCATCATCGCGAAGGCGAAGGAAGTGATCGGCGGGGAGACGAACGCACTCAAGGTGTCGGACCTGTTGTGTCATTGGGTGTACAACAACGTGCGCACGACGTTTTCCGCGCGGCTGACGAATTCGCTCGAAGTGTTGGATCACATGGAAGGCGATTGCACGGAACACAGCATGCTGTTTATCGGGCTCGCGCGCGCGGCGGGACTGCCGGCACGGGAAGTCGCGGGTCTGATATACGTCGAAGGGCCGCAGCCCGGATTTTATTTTCATCAATGGGCGACGGTGTGGGTGGGAAAATGGATCGATGTCGATCCGACCTTCGATCAACCCATCGCCGACGCGACGCACATCAAGCTCGCCGAGGGCGATCTCTTCGAGCAGACGCGGCTGCTGCCGATCATCGGGCAGCTTCAGATTGACGTTGCCGGCGAACCCGCGGGCAATTAGTTGGATGCCGCGATGAGCGCCGGTGAATCGCGGCGAGGCCTTCGAATCCTCCGCCGCGTATTGCTGGGCGCATTGGTCATCCTGATCACGCTCGCCGTCATCTGGATGACCGGATGGCCGCAACGCTCTGCAATCGTGTATGCGGGCCGCGAGTATCTGGGCGCGGAGCTTGCCGTGCGCGGTGTATCGACGTTCGGGTCGCTGCGCATCGACGAGCTGCAAATCTACGATTCGAAGACCGAGCGAGACGCGAATAATCCCGCGACCGTGCTGAGCGGCGTTTCGGTCGACTACGCGCTGCGATCCGCACAGGGTCGTCTGCTGCCGCGCATCACGATCGCGTCGATCGAGATAACGCTCGATGCGACGGACCCGGAAGACACGAATTTCGATTTCCTGAGAGACTTGCTCGAAGAGGAAAAGCCGCCTTCGACGAGTAACCGCTTTATTCCGCAGCAGGTCGAAATCGGGAGCATAACCGCCACGGTTCGAACTGAGCGGGCCACGGCGGAACTCAACGGATTTTCCTTTACCGGCGCTTTCGCCGATGCCGAGAATTTCGACGCTCAGCTCGCGGCGGATGCATTGCGCGGTAAGTGGCAGCTAAACGAGGGCACAGTAAACGACGTGGATGAGGGCACACTCTACGCACGTATTTGGCGCGTCTCCCCGGCGATCATGGCTGGGCTTGAGGGGAAACCTCCTTCGGAGTTCGGAGTGCGGATCGACGCTCGTGTTCCGAATTATCTCGATACGGGCGACCACCTGCTCGTAATGATGAACGAATCGGCGACCGATATCAGCATCAAATGGAACTCTTTACGTGTTTTTGGAACCGAACTAAGTAAAGCATTCGGGGAATTGCTGCCTATTCGCGCCGAGTTCGAAGTAGCCGATTTCGGCGAGTCGCAGATTACGATGCGCATCGTGGATGGCGCGCCCGCATTTCCCGACGCGAAATTTTCCGCAGTCGTGACGAATCTGCGAGTCGGCGAGGCGGAGCACGAATGGTACACGGGTGGGTTGACGTTTGAAGCCGTCACATCGGCGGGCGAGACGAACTCCGGCGAATTCTTGCTCGCGCTGAACGAAGGCCAACGGTTGACGGCGAACGTGAGCGGCAATGTCGATGCGGGCCAGATCAAAGTGCAATTGGATGACTGGACGCCCGAACAGGTGCGTGGCGCGGCGCCGGTGGATTTTCGATCGACGATCGATTCCGTCTCGTTCGACACGCTTAGCGGTTTGGCCGAGGCCACGTGGTCGGGCGAAACGTACCTCGCGACGGCGGAAGTGCAGTCGCAGGGCGGAGGCGGCGAAGACCCGATTCGATTCGCGCAGGATGCGCGCGGCGATCGAGACACTGGTCCGCTGCTCGAAGGGACACTCGAGGCGCGGCTCGGCCCGGGACAGGTTTCCGCGGTCGCGAACGTCGTGTCGGAAGAGGCATTCGACGTAGTGCTCACGCTGACCGATGTGGATCCGGCGCGCTGGGCCGGCTTCGCGACTGCGGCCATATTGCCCGAAGATTTCGAGGGCAGACTGAGCGGCACCGCAAAAATTTCGGCGCAGGAGTCGGATGAATTCGCGAAGATTGCGCCGGACCTGCAACTACGGGATGTGACGTTTGGGGAACTGAGTTTCGCGAATATCGCGCTGACAGGCGCCGCTTCCGCGTCGAAGGATTTCAACGCGCTACACGGCGGCGAGGCGACACTCGTGGCGGACGAACTACACACGCTAACGTTGACGAACATCGTCACGGATGTGGAGGCGCAGACGGCGAGCGCGCAATTGGCCGGGAAAATCGATGTTTCGCCGTTCGTCGCGGATACGGAATTCGGCGATCTGTATGGGGAATTCGCGATCGAAGGCACGCTGCGCTACGCGGATGGGCGCGTTACGGGCCCAATGAACGCGACGACGGGCAATTTCGGCTATGGCGATCTCGGCGTGCCCTATGGATCGACACTCGCCGCGCGCGGCAACCTGAAGTTCGACACGGAATCCCGCAAGGGGACTTTGGATGTGGTCGAAGTGGAGTTGCCGGACCGCGCGAAAGTTACGTCGCCGTCGATTGCGATTGCGGCGTCTCCATTCACCGCGAGCGGAGACGTTGCTATCGACGCCGCCTGCGCGCTTGCCGTCGACATGAGTCTGCTCGGCCGCGCGGAAGGCCGAGTCATCGGCAACGCGGCGTTCGCGATCAATCCGGACGACGGTCTCAAGGCGACGTGGAACGCGATCCTTGACGCGAAGTTTTTGGTGCTCAATGAGGACGCCGCTTTCGTGGATGGCGCGCACGCCGAGGCCAAGGGCGGCTACGACCGCAACGGCCTAAGTGGCGATGGCACATTGACCGCGTCGAAGCTCGGCGCGGCCGGCGCATCGGTGCGCGACATTTCCGGCGGATTGGTGCTGAACGGCGAGACGATGCGCCTGGGCGGGCTGCAAGGGACGTTGTTCGGCGGGCGTGTGATCGCCGATGTGGTCGTGGGCGTGCTTGAAGAGAATATGCCGATCAACCTCAGCGCACAGTACGAGCAACTCGATCTCGCGCTGCTGACCGAAGAAGTTCAGCCGCCGCAGGTGAAACTCACTGGCATCGCGTCCGGCAGCGCCACCGTTGAATACGGCCTGGAGGGTCTCGGCGATTTCTGGGTGCATGCGGAGTCGACGGAGAATTTTTCGCTCGATCGCGAGACGGTCGAGAAGATGATTTTTCAGCAGAAAATCCTGGAATCGTTCGGCACGCGGCAGGTTCAGCGAATTCTGCGCGAATTGGTCGGCGCGGACCCGCAACGGCCGTTCGATTCCGGCGAAATGGTGCTACGGCTTGAAGACGAACGAATCAAGGGTACGGCTGACCTGCGGAGCGTGAAGACGGAAGACTTGCGGGGGCTGAGCCTGTTGATTGAGCTTGCGATCGATCCGCCGGTGTTGGCCGATGCATTGGTGTTGCTGCAGCAGGGGGACGTTTCGGGGGTGGAATTCTAGGCGCCAGGGTGAACCCGGACGCGCGGGAGCGCGTCCCTCCCGGAGTCGTGGGTCGATCAACGGAATGTGTATGCATAGCGCGATGTTAATGCTGGGGAGCGAATAGACCACCGGCGAATGCGGTAGAATTTTGAGCTATGAAAACGATTCTTGAAAACGAACAACCCGCAGCCGCCGAGCGGGCGCTGTTGGTGAGTGTGGCGAAGCCCGACGACGAGCGCTTGAAAATTGACGAATCGCTGGACGAGCTCGAACGCTTGGCATACACTGCCGGCGCGGACGTAGTCGATCGCATCGTGCAGCGGCGTCCATCGCCTTGCCCAGCGACGATGATCGGATCGGGCAAGGTCGAAATCATTCACGCGTTGCGCGAGGAACTCCGCATCGATGTGGTGATTTTCGATTCAGAGTTGTCGCCGCGGCAGGCGTCGAATCTTGAAAAGAAACTCGACTGCAAAGTGCTCGATCGCACGCAACTGATTCTCGACATTTTCGCGCAACACGCGCAGACGAACGAGGGCAAGCTGCAAGTCGAGCTCGCGCAATTGCAATACATCCTGCCGCGCCTGTCGGGCCGTGGCTCGATCATGCGCCAACAGGGCGGCATCGGGGTACGCGGACCCGGCGAACAGAAGCTCGAAGTCGATCGCCGCGTGATTCGCAAGCGGATCGCGCATTTGCAGGAGGAAATCCAAGGCATTCGCCGGTCGCGCGAGGTGCAGCGCCGCAAACGCGTGGCCGACTCGGAAGGTATCGCGGCGCTCGTGGGCTACACCAACGCGGGAAAGTCGTCGCTATTGAACGCGCTGTGCGACGCGGATGTGCTGGTTCAGGACAAGTTGTTCGCAACGCTCGATCCGCGTTCGCGCCGGTGCGCGTTACCGAGCGGACGCGAAATAATCTTGACCGACACGGTGGGATTCATTCGCCGCTTGCCGCACTCCCTGGTTGCCGCGTTTCGCGCCACGCTCGAGGAAACGCTCGAGGCCGATTTGCTGGTGATCGTCGCGGACGCTGCGGACCCTGCCGTCGACGACCATTTTGCAGCGGTACATGAGGTGCTCGAGGAAATCGGAGCGGCCGACAAACCCACGCTGGTGGTATTCAATAAGTGCGACGCGGCATCCGACGAGCAACTCGCTAAGCTGTTGCGCGATCGGCCGCAGGCACTCGCGGTATCGGCGCGGACCCGTGCGGGTTTGGGCCGGCTACTCGGTCAACTGGACGATCGCTTGGAGGGGCGCCGCCAGCGGGTTCGACTCCGCATTCCGCAAGATCGCGGCGCGGCACTGACCAACGTCTATCGCATCGGCAGAGTGATCGAGCGGCAGTACGAGGGGAACGATGTGCTGCTCGACGTCGAAATCAATGCAAAGTTGGAAAACCTCGTATCGGAATTCGTAGTATAGCTTCGTCATTCTAGGGGGACATGATCGACGGGGGTCGACAACCGCGCATTCGCGTGGCCGCCATTATCTGCCGCGAAGGCAAGCTACTGCTCGTCCAGCATCTGAAAGACGGACGCCGGACGTGGCTGCTGCCCGGGGGCGGAGTGGAATACGGCGAGTCGCTCGAATCGGCGCTGCAACGCGAGCTGCGCGAAGAGGCGCAACTCGATGTGCGCGTGGGGACATTGTCGTTCGTTGTCGAAAGCATCTCGCCGGAAAGTACGCGGCATGTAGTGCATTTGTGTTATCGAGCCGAGGCGGACGCGGGGATTCCAAAACGGGGGATCGATGAGCGCGTGGTGGACGTGCGGTTTGTCGGGCTTGATGAATTGAAGACGATGCGCGTGCATCCGGATATTCGCGAAGAGTTGCTTGACGGTTTAGAAGTGGGGTTTCCGGCGGGGCGCCATTTGAGAGTGCGTTGGATCGATTGACGTTGCGCAACAAACCGCGTTGCGTTGGGGGAACGTTAGATGCGCGTGGCCATTTTGAATCCGATGTTTGGGAAAGATTTCACCAAGTCGGCGCGCTGGTTCGCCCGATCGCGTGGGCGCGTGCAACGGCACCCGGATTATCTCGCGTACGCCGCCGCGGTTGTGGAGCAGGCGGGCCATGAACTTTTGTTCGTCGATTGCCAGGCGAAGAATGTGCCGTCGCAGGATTTCGTCGACGACCTGAAAAAGTTTCGCCCCGACATGGTCGTCTGCCAGACCAGCACGCCGTCGATCTACGAAGACATTGCCTCGACGCGCATGTTCAAGAACGCGACCGGCGCGATGACGGTGCTGGTCGGGTCGCATTCGTCCGCCGTGCCCGATGAGGTGTTGCGCGAGGCGGCGGGCGCGGTCGATGCGTGCGCGATCGGCGAATTCGACTACACGCTGCGCGATCTGGCGAACGGCACGGCGCTGAAAGACTGCAAAGGCCTCGCGTGGTGGGACAACGGGACGATTCGGCGTACGCCGGATCGCGCCTACATCGAAGACTTGGACTCGATGCCGTTTCCCGCGTGGCATCACCTCGACATTTCGGACTACCGCGACGGCGCGAAGTTGTACCCGTTTCTGACCTCGATCACGGGACGCGGCTGTCGATATCGCTGCAGTTATTGCCAGATCCCGCAAGTGATGAACGGCCACCGTTACCGCACGCGGAGCGTCGAGAACGTGGTCGACGAGATGGAGCACGATCTGAAGCTGTTCCCGAATCTGAAAGAGATCATGTTCGAGGACGACACGCTGACGATGCGGATCGCGCGCGATCGGCTGATCGAGTTGTGCGAGGCGATCATCCGCCGCGATTTGCCGTTGTCGTGGAGCGCGAATGCGCGCGTGGACCTGAACGACCTCGAGACGCTGCAACTGATGAAGCGTTCCGGCTGCCGGATGTTATGCGTCGGATTCGAATTCGGCGATCAGCAAGTGCTCAACAACGTGAAAAAGGGCACGACCGTCGACCAGATGTATGTGTTCGCGGAGAACGCGCACAAGGCGCGGCTGCGGATTCACGGCTGCTTCATGTTTGGCGGTCCCGGCGAGACCTGGGATACGGCGCAAAAGACTATCAAGATGGCCGAGGAATTGAAGATCGACACGGCGCAATTCACGGGCGTCGTCGCGTATCCGGGCACGACCTACTACGATTGGGCCAAGAAGGAAGGCGCGCTGATTCCGACGGATTGGCGGCAATGGGTGGATGCGGATTACGAGCAGCGCACGGTGGTCGAATTGCCGAATTTGAATCGCATGCAAATCGATCAATTGATCGATCAGGGTTTGAAGCGATTCTATTTGCGGCCATCGCAGATGTGGCGCATGGCGCTGAACATTCGCGATTTCGCCGATGTGAAAGCGAAGCTGCACGGGTTACGAAGCTTCTTGGGATATTTCGCGACGAATGGGAGGAAGCCATTCGTGGGATTTACGGGGAACAATTGAAGAATTACCGGACGCGCACCCGGGCCGTCATTCCCGCGCAGGCGGGAATCTCTCATTCGAGTCGGCGCGTCGGGTGAGTGGGGAGATTCCCGCCTGCGCGGGAATGACGGTGTGG
>JBGTJY010000144.1:0-1581 GCA_041744855.1 Candidatus Hydrogenedentales bacterium | reverse complement strand
GAGCGCGCGCCTTCGGCCGATGTCGATCTGACGGGCGACGCGGCGCTGGACGATCGTCTCGCGGAGCCGATTCTGAAAGGCACGAGCGGCATCGAAACGGCACAGGCCACGGCCGCCGCGTTCATCATCGTTCTCGTGGCGCTGCTTGCGTTCTCCAATACGCTCGCGATTCCGTTTAATAGCATCGAGCGCGAAACCATTGTCGCGAACGATTCGTTGCATACCCCCATTACCGCGCCGGCGGCTTGGCAGGGGATTCCGCTGGAGCCGCTGACGGCGATCAGTCTCGCGACGGACTGGGCGTTGAGCGACGGTTCGGCGTTGTTCATGCGCCTCGTCGGCGTGCTGATCCATGCGCTCAACGGCGTGCTCGTGTTCCTGATTGCGCGGCGCGTGACGGGCATCCACGGAAGCCAACTCATTCCCGCAGCGGCGGGCGTGTTGTTCGCGGTTCACCCGGCAGTCACGGAAAGCGTGAACCTGCTGACGAATCGCGGCGTGTTGCTCGGCGCGTTCTTGCTGCTGCTTGCGTGCGTCATGTTTCTGCGCGCGACGGGTGGCGAACGATTGCGCCCGTTCGCGTATGCGATCGCGCTGGTGTCGTACGCGATCGCATTCGCCGCGTGGCCGCAGACTTCCGTCGGCGTCGTGTTGTTCGCCGCGCTCGGTTTGTGCCTGCGCGACTCCGCGCCGCTGCTTCGACTCGCGCGGGTGCACGCGCCGTTCTGGATCTTGGCCGCCGCGCTTTGGATCGCATCGGCCGCTTCGAGCGGATTCGAGCGCTCGATATTCAATCCCGCGATGGGGCTGGACCGGCTGTTCGATCTCGCGACAACGTTCGTTTATCCGCCGGGTCTTTCGGTGGCCCATCCGGAAACTGCCGGCTTGTTGGGACTTTGGATTCTTGTCGCGCTTGCAATCGGGGGGATTCTGCTCATTCTCGCGTTCGGCGCGCCGGGTTTCGCGTTGACCTGGTTTGCGGCGACGTTCGCCGCTGCCGCGTTGATTCCCATCGATCGCTCCGCCGCAGTGGAAACGGCGGTGTATCTTCCTATCGCTGGGTTGGCCTTCATCGTGCCGCTATTGCTGCGCCGCGCACCTCAGGGTCCGTTTCGATCGGCGGCGGGAATTGCAGTGGCGCTGGTGGCGGTCGCGTGCGGTCTGTTCACGTACCTGCGCAATCAGGATTGGCAATCCGAGACGGATTTGTGGATTGACGCGCGCGGCGATTGCCCGACGTGCGTGGAGCCTCAGCTCGTGCTCGGCGGCATCTACATCGAAGAGGGCGAGGGCGCACTGCAACAGGCGCAGCAGTCCATCGCCGCGGGCAACGCAGGCGAAGCGGCGAATCTCCGCGAGGTGTCTGCTTCGTATTTCCGCCGCGCGCGCAACGTGCTCGATGACGCGGCGCAAATTCCGAATCCGCCGGTAGATGCGCTTGTTCGATTGGGCACCGTGCAGCGCTATCAGGCCGAACCCGATGCGGCGCGGGAGACGCTGAGCGCGGCCGTGCGCCGCGATCCGGGGAACTATCGTGCAACGCTGCAGTTGGCGCTGCTGACCGATGCCCAGGCGGCGCAA
>JBGTJY010000143.1:0-3540 GCA_041744855.1 Candidatus Hydrogenedentales bacterium | reverse complement strand
CTTGACGAAGGCCGATCGGCGGCCGATCAATCAGTGCGCTTGGCCGCTTGCCTTAGCTACGTGACCGCCTGCCTTGCGCACCCGGTTCGTTTGGGCCCCGGCGAGACGCGCCTCCGCCAGGTGCCGCGCCGCGGCATTGGTGGAGATGTGCTGGCGCTTCGCGATGGCGATGATCTCCACCAGCGCATCGTCGATATGGTTAATGCGTTTGAGCGCCGTTTCCTCGTTGTATCCGCCCGGCAAAAATTCGCACGCGACGTTGATGATGCCGCCCGCATTCAACACGTAGTCGGGCGCGTACAGAATCCCGCGCTCGTACAATCGATCGGCATCGCTCGCGTCGCAGAGTTGGTTGTTCGCGGAGCCCGCGACAATTTTGCACTGGAGCTTCGAAATGCTATCGGCGTTGAGCACTTCACCCCGCGCGCAGGGCGAGAGAATGTCGCACGGGTATTGAAGCCACATTTCTTGATCCGGGATTACCGTGCACCCATGTTGCTCGCCGAATCGATTCGCGCGCGCCGCATCGATATCGGAGATGGCCAGCTGCGCGCCGTCCTCGATACACAATAACGCGAGCCTGTTCCCGACCGCGCCGACGCCTTGTAACGCGATCGTCAGTCCCGCGAGCGAATCCGCGTTGTACACTTCCTTCGCGCACGCGCGCATCCCGAGGAAGCAGCCGAGCGCGGTGAACGGCGACGGATTCCCGCTCGATCCCGATTGACGGCTGAGCCCCGCGACCCAACGGGTCTCCTTGCGCACGATTTCCAGGTCGGCCGTGGTGATGTTCATGTCCTCGGCCGTGATGTAGATGCCGCCAAGCGAATCGACGAAGCGCCCCATCGCGCGCAGCAACTTCTCGGTTTTCATCGTCGCGGGATCGCCGAGAATTACCGCCTTGCCACCGCCGAGGCCGGTATTCGCGACGGCGGACTTATACGTCATCGCAAACGCAAGCCGCTTGGCATCCGCCAGCGCCGATTGCTCGCTGCCTTGATACGGCAACATCCGCAGCCCGCCACACGCCGGACCCAACACGGTGCTATGCACGGCGATAAACGCGTCCAAACCGGAATCCGGGTCAAGCGCATGCACCACGCGCTCAAAACCTTCCGAAGGTATTTCAGTGATTTTCATCGCATGACCGTCCGGACTAGAACCGCAAGTATAATGCCCGAAGCTAAAGGTTCGGAGTTCCGCATTCATGCGTCGGGCGCAGGTGCAGCAACCCTGCGCTATCTCCGTCCGCCTTCGCATGAATGCGGAACTCCAAACGAGAAAAAAATAAGCCGTTTGCGCCTTAACGCGGGCCGTTGGTAGAATAAGTTTTCTCCGTGGGGGTGTAGCTCAGCTGGGAGAGCGCAGCGTTCGCAATGCTGAGGCCAGGGGTTCGATCCCCCTCACCTCCACCATTAAGATTCTTCCTCCCAGTCTCTTTTCCAAATAGCGCCGCGTCGGCGACGGCGAAGAAGTTTATTGACGCGTCGCAGATTTTCCGGAAGGCCGAGTTGTCCGAAGGGCCAGCACGAACGCAGTGTATCCACGAAGCGTGACTTACGTTTGCAGGCGCGTTGCACTTTCGGGAAAATCAAATCGAAGTGATGTTCGAGAAGATGTTCGAGTAGGCAACACGCAATCGCCATACGAAGGTCCTCGTCCTTTTGCGTGCCCCAGCGCTCGACGAATTTCCAGACCTCCTCGGGGCAATCCTCGATGAATTCTCCGACCGCGATAATTGCCTGCCATCGCAGATCCATCTCACCGTCGGGTGCGGCCTTGCCCGGCAATAACTGCTCGGCTTGGGAAATGGTCTCCTGCACAGTCAGAGACCATTGCACTCGGAAAGCATTCATTCCAGCGTTTTCGAGGTCAGCGATCGCAGAATCGAGTGCAATTCTTAGCTTAGGAGCTTCGCGTTGAAAGTGAACTTGAGCCACTCCGCCGGTTGAAATAAACGTCCCATCGTCAATGCGACTATACAGTTCCGAGACTTTTTCATCGGGGATCTCGCCATCGAGTATTAGGACAAATTCATGCGTGGCCATTGAGACTTCCTTCAACCGCTACAGCGGTCACTATCCCGAATTTGACCCGGAGACATCCGCTTAAAGATTCTGAGGCCGATTACTCAACTCCGGAACGCATGCGTACAATGGTGGGTTTCACGGTTCTAATCGGGCAAATCGCGCTCGGTTAATCTACCAACGGCAAGGAGAACGGTCATGTCTCACACCCTCTCGCGAAAAGCATTCCTTCAGGGAATGCTATTCACCACGGCAGCAGCGACGCTCCCAATTCCCGCGTTCGCCGCCGAAGGCGACGTCAAGCCCGCGCCGCACATGCCCAACCCCGACTTCATCGAGACCAACGGCATCCGCATGGCGTTCTACCATCAGGGCGAAGGCGTGCCGGTTGTCTTGTGTCATGGCTTTCCCGAACTCGCGTTTTCCTGGCGACACCAAGTGAAAGCGCTCGCTGAGGCGGGCTACCATGCCATCGCGCCCGATCAGCGCGGATACGGTCTCACCGAACGGCCTGACGATGTGACGTCCTACGACATCAAGCATCTGTGCGATGACCTCGCCGGGATGCTCGACGCGCTCAAGATCGACAAGGCCGTCTTCTGCGGGCATGACTGGGGCGGCGGCGTCGTGTGGGCGATGGTCCGCATTCATCCCGAGCGTTGCCTCGGCGTTATCGGCGTGAACACGCCCTGCTCGCGTCCGCCCAACATGCCCGCGAAGGCACCGAGCGAAGCGCCGCTGATCGTCATGAGCGAGAACTACTACGTGCGGCAGTTTCAAGAGCCGGGCCGCGCCGAGGCCGCGCTCGAAAAAGACGTGCGCAAGACCTTCCAAATGATCTTGACGAGGGGCGACATTTGGAACGTCGATCGGTTCAAAGCGCTCCCCGAGGATTCACCCGAACGGCAGCTCAACATCCTCGGCATGCTCGAACGCGGTACCTTCGCCGGCGAGGCGTTCCTGCCCGACGACGCGATGGACTACTTCGTCGACACGTTCGAGAAAACGGGATTCACGGGCGGCCTGAACTGGTATCGCAACATCGGCCGGATGGCTCCGGCAATGGCCAACGCAAAATGGCAGATCGACGTCCCGTGCTTGTACGTCGGCGCGGAACACGACGTCATCCTGCGCCCGTCCTCCGCCGACGGCATGGAGGACTTCATCCCCGACCTCGAGAAGTACACAGTCAAGGATTGCGGACACTGGACCCAGCAAGAAAAGCCCGAAGAACTCAACCGCGTGATGATCGACTGGCTGAACCGCAAGTTTAAGAAGTAAGCGATTGCGATCACCAGGAGACGATGTGCAGGTCGCTCACTTCTTGGAAATGGGTATCGCGCGTTATCAACGGAATGGCATGTTCGAGCGCTAGCGCTGCGATCCAGATATCATTTTCGGGAATTGGTCTTCCTTTGCGCCGTAACTCCCAGCGAATGTCGGCGTAGAGTTCCGCCGAACGTTCGCCCGAAATCAACAAAGCGAAAGCGGCTCGACTGCGAGTAAGTCCCGC
>JBGTJY010000142.1:0-3512 GCA_041744855.1 Candidatus Hydrogenedentales bacterium | reverse complement strand
CGCAATTTGACGCGGTCGAGCGGCGTCGCGGAGCGGCATCCGACGTGGTCGCCGGACGGCAAATCGATCGTCTATTTCAGCGATGCGAGTGGAGAGTACGCGTTGATGCGGCGCGACGCGACGGGCAAGATTGGCCAGGACGGATTGGCCAGCGAAGAAGTGCTGCTCGAGCTCGGCCCGGGCTACCGCTACAAGCCGCAGTTTTCGCCGGACGGCAAGAAGATTGCGTTTATCGATCAAGCGATGACGATTCATCTGTTCGACGCCGAATCCAAGTCGTTGAAACAGATCGACCAGGATTTGTGGGCGTATCACGGCGAGCTCGCGGGGTTCACGGTGTCGTGGTCGAGCGATAGCCGGTGGATGGCGTATTCGCGCGGACTGGAGAATCGCAATCACGCGGTGTTCGTGCACAACGTCGAGACGGGTGAGACGAGCCAGTTGACGTCGGGCTTCTATTTCGACGGCATGCCGCGATTCGATCCGGAAGGGAAATACCTGTATTTCCTAACGAATCGGGAGTTTAATCCCATCTATTCCGATCTCGATAACTCGTGGATTTACCCGAACACGACACAGATTGCGGCGATGAGTCTGCGCAAGGATGTGCCGTCGCCCCTTGCGCCGCGGAACGACGAGGAAGAGTCGGACGACGAGAAAGACAAAAAAGAGAAGTCGGACGACGAAGAGAAGGAAGAGGATGAGGAGGACGACGAAAGCGAAGAGTCCCAAGATTCGGGCGAAGGGGATGACGCGGATAAAGATGCCGACAAAGGGTCGGAAGAGGCTGATGACGAATCCGGCGACGACGAGTCTAACGATGAAGACAAGGAAAAATCGGCGAAGGAAGTCGCAATCGATCTCGACGGGATTGAACAGCGCGTCGTGATTCTGCCGCCGAAGCCCGGCAACTATGGTCAGCTTGACGCGGTCGAGGGCAAGGTGATTTTTCGGCGGCTGCGGAACACGGGCGCTGGGGAGGGGTCGACGCCGATCGCGTTTTACAATTTGAAGGAACGCGAAGAGAAGACCATCGTGGGCGACGGGGACAGCTTTAGCGTATCGCATGACGACAAGAAAATGCTCGTGCGCGACGAGCGGGCGTACTACATTATCGACATCAAGCCGGAACAGAAGCTCGAGAAGAAACTCGCGACGGACGATCTGGAAACCACGATCGATCCGCGCGAGGAATGGCGGCAACTGTTTCGCGAGGCGTGGCGCTTGCAGCGCGATTACTTCTACGACCCCGGTATGCACGGCGTCGATTGGGACGCGATCCGCGATCAGTACGCGAAGCTAATCGAAGAATGCGTGACGCGCTGGGACGTCAACTTCGTGTTGGGCGAACTCATCGCGGAGCTCAACGCGGGGCATACGTATCGCAGCGGCGGCGACACGCCATCCACGCCGTCGCGTCCCGTCGGACTTTTGGGCGCGGATTTCACGCTCGAGAACGGCGCGTATCGTATCGCGAAGATCATCGGCGGCGCGCCGTGGGACACGGAGTCGCGTTCGCCGCTCGCCGCGCCGGGCGTGGAAGTGGCGGCGGGCGACTATGTGCTCGCGGTGAACGGCGTGCCGATTGACACGACCGTTGATCCATGGGCGGCGTTTCAAGGCTTGGCCGGCAAAACGGTGCAGCTTTCGGTGAACGGCGAGCCGACGCTCGAGGGCGCGCGCGAAATATTGGTCGAGCCGATGCAAAACGAATCGCGCCTGCGAAACCTCGCGTGGATTGAGGCGATGCGCAAGCACGTCGACGAAGCGACGAACGGCCGTGTGGGCTACATCTACGTGCCGGACACGGGCCAGAGCGGGCAGAGCGAACTCGTGCGGATGTATCACGGGCAATTTCACAAGGAAGCGCTGATTATCGACGAACGATTCAACAACGGCGGGCAGATTCCCGATCGATTCGTGGAATTGTTGAGCCGTCCCGTCATCAACTATTGGGGCGTGCGCGACGGCCGCGATTGGCAGTGGCCGCCGGTCGCGCATAACGGGCCAAAGGCGATGTTGATCAACGCGTGGTCTGGCTCGGGCGGCGATTGTTTTCCGTTCTATTTCCGCGAGGCGGGCCTTGGTCCGCTGATCGGTACGCGGACCTGGGGCGGTCTGATCGGCATGACGGGCGCGCCGCCGTTGATCGATGGCGGCAGTGTGACCGTGCCGACCTTCGGCATTTACAGCAACGAGGGCGAATGGATCATCGAGAGCTACGGTGTCGCGCCGGACATTGAGGTGCTCGATAATCCCACGGCATTGGCGCGCGGGGAGGACCCGCAACTCGAGCGCGCGATCGCGGAGGTGCTCGCGGCGTTGGAACAGCATCCTGTGAAACGGCCCGAGAAGCCGGCGTATCCGGATCGCTCGCGGCCGGCACAATTGATGAAGGCGGGGAGTAATTAGGGTGCGTGCAGTTTTGGGTTCTGGTACCGCCGCATTTCAAGCGGCGAGTGTGACCGGAGATACGGCACACACGCGCCGCTTGAAAAGCGGCGGTACCAGGGGCGGGCGTTGATTTCACGCGTGTTTGGGTGGAGCGGAGAGATTCCTGCCTTCGCAGGAATGACGGTGTGGGCGCCCTGGCGCAGGGTTTTGTAGGGGCCGGTGTGGTTGAACGCGTGGGATACACGCGCCGCTTGAAAAGCGGCGGTACCAGGGGCGGGCCTTAAATTCACGGGGGTTTAGGGTGGAGCGGAGAGATTCCTGCCTGCGCAGGAATGACAGTGAAGGTGCAGATTATTCCTTGTCTTTAATCGCGGGGCGGATTCGCCAGAACCAGTAGAAAGGCGCGCCGGCCAGGAGCAGCGTGAGGCCGATGCCTGCTTCGCGGGGGCTTTGGATGCACGTGACGATGACGAGCATGATGCAGAACGCGACGTAGACCAGCGGGACGATCGGGTAGCCCGGCACTTTGTAGTTGCGCACTTCGTCGCGCATCGTGCGGCGCAGGACGAACACGCCGTATGCGCCGAGGCCATAGAAGATGAATTGCGCGAACACGACCATGTCCGTGAGCTGATCGAAAGTCCCGCTGAGGACGAGGAGCGACGCGAACGCGCCTTGCATGAGAAGCGAGATGGCCGGCGTGCGATAGATGGCGTGGACACCGGAGGCGGAACGGAAGAATAGACCGTCGCGGGCCATGGCGAAATAGATGCGAGACGAAGGCATCAAGGTGCAGTTCGTCGCGCCGAAGGTCGAAACGAGGATGAGCGCCGCGACGAATTGCGCGCCGTGATCGCCCATGAACGCGCGGACCACCTCGACCCCGAGGATCGTGTTGGGGATCTCGGCGAGGCGCGCCATTTCGTCGATGGGCATCGCGTAGAGATACGCCAGGTTCACCAGCAGATAGACCACGATGACGCCCGATACGCCGAGAATCAACGCGAACGGGATGTTGTTCTTGGGGTTCTTGATCTCGCCGCCGAGGAACGTGATGTTGATCCAGCCTTCATAGGCCCAGAACGCGCCGAGCGATGCGGCGAAAATCGCGCCGAAGA
>JBGTJY010000141.1:0-1698 GCA_041744855.1 Candidatus Hydrogenedentales bacterium | reverse complement strand
AGCGGCGAAAGGCGATGGAGGATTTCACGGCGGGCATGAACGCGCTTGCCGCCGACAAACCGGACGCGGCGGAGGCGGCCTTCCGCAAAGCACTCGAGACTGACCCCTCGTTTCCTGGTATTTTCTACCAACTCGCCCGAGTCAAAAAACAAGCGGGGGAGCCGCTCGCGGCCACGCAGGACCTGAACCGCTCCATCGAGCGCGGCGAAAGTGTCGCGGAGAGTCTCGTGCTGAAAGCCAGTCTTCTCGGGCAGCAGAACCAGCGTTCCGCCGCCTACACCGCCTTCTCGCAGGCGGCCCAGGCCGATCCGGCATCGCCCGAGGTCTATTTCGCATGGGGAGAGCTGCTCATGGTGGATGGGTTAAACAAGGAAGCGATCGAAAAGCTGGAGATGGCGGCGGCGCGCGCGTCCAGTCAGGCAGACGAGTTTGCGATCCGGCTGAAATTGCAGCTCGCGCGGGTGGCGGCGTCCGAGGGCACCGCGGGCCTCGATACCCAGCTCGCGGAGCCAAATGCCGGCCCGGAACTGTGGTTCGGCGCGGCAGCTCTCGCCTTGAGCGACGGCAACGTGGATCTCGCAAAATCCCGATTCTCGACCGCCCGGGCAGGCATGAACGAATCCTTCTACCAATGGGTGATCGCCGATCGGTTCTTCACCTCCTACCGCGAACGACCAGACCTCGCGGACATTTTCAAATCCCCCAGACCCACAGCCACCCCAGCGCCGACCGCCACTGAATCCCAGCCATGAGCACCACCGACTTTCCAAACGACTCTTTCGCGATCTCCGAGGCTGTCTCCATCGAGACCGGGCGCGGCGGGCTTCCTTACCTCGCGCTTTCCGCTGGCGGTTCTTCCGCGCACATCTATCTGCACGGTGCCCATGTCACGCATTTCCAGCCTGTCGATGCCGAGCCGGTTCTCTTTGTCAGCGACGAAGCGGTGTTCGGCGAGGGCAAAGCGATTCGCGGCGGCGTCCCCGTGATCTTTCCGTGGTTCGGTGCGAATGACCAAGATCCCTCCCTCCCGTCGCATGGATTTGCCCGGACCCGCGCATGGAGTGTCGAGTCCACCAACGTACTCGACGATCGCCGCGTGCAGGTGGTGCTCGGGCTTCGCGATGACGAAGCGACCCGCGCGGTGTGGCCGTTCGCCTTTGCCGCCCGCTTCTCCGTAGTGCTAGGCGAGACGCTCGAAATGGAACTGCGGATCGAGAACACCGGCGACGAATCCTTCGACTACGAAGACGCGCTCCACACCTATTTCCAAGTCGGCGATGTGCGCAAAATCTCGCTCACCGGCCTGGAGGATACCGAGTATCTCGACAAGGTGAACGGAATGCAGCTCGCACGGGAAGGTGCCGATCCGGTTAGTTTCAAGGGCGAGACCGACCGCGTCTATATCGATACCGAAAGCGAATGCGTCGTCCACGATCCGGTGATGAATCGCCGCATCGCCATCGGGAAATCGGGCTCCCGCTCGACCGTCGTGTGGAATCCCTGGGCGGAGAAATCCGCCGCGTTCGCAGATTTCGGCGACGACGAATGGCCCGGCATGGTCTGCGTCGAGACCTGCAACGTCGGGCGCAATGCAATTGCACTCGCGCCCGGTGCCGACCACGCGACGCGGGCCACGGTGCAACTCGCATGACGCCGCGCACCCACCGACTGTCCGCATGGTTGGTGCATGCCTACACC
>JBGTJY010000140.1:0-3984 GCA_041744855.1 Candidatus Hydrogenedentales bacterium | reverse complement strand
GGTCGGCGTGGTCCAGTCGAGCAGAGTTAAAAACTCGCGCGCATGGTCGCTCGGGTCGGAATGTGGTGCCTCCGCGAGCTGATTCCACCACGACTGGCAGACCCGGTGAAGTCGTCCAACGGCCTCCATCGATCATTCCCCCTTCTCATCGGTTTGAGATAGGAAGCCATCGCCAACGATCGTCATAACTGATTTATATAGAATAAGTTATGGCTAAAATTTTCGCGATGGTATGTTATAAACGGCTTTTCCCCCCGGGAGCCGCTCACAACAAAATATAGTAGCAGATCGAGCGATTCGTGTTGCCGCGATACCACATATATCCCCCAAGAAGACAATAGTAATTATTTTCTTATTTGTCAAGAGTTAATCCGGCGCGGCCGGAATTCGGAACTTAGCGCTACGAACATGAAGTGAAGAAGCGACTTTCCGCGCGTGCGGATTCGCGGCGGGATTCCATTTTCTTTTGATCGGCTTCCCCGCAGATAGTCTCCGGCGCGATGCCTAATGTCTTACGTCGCTCACTCGCCGGTTTCGCGCAACGCTGAGCGACGGTGCGCATCGCGCAACCCTTAGAGAGTGATTTGCAGCGCGATTCGAGTCCCGCGATCTGAATCGTTGGCTTGACGCTATTCCGGAACGTTTGGTACGATTCGAGTCCTGCTGAGCGGGAGTAACTCAGTGGTAGAGTGTAACCTTGCCAAGGTTAAAGTCGCGGGTTCGACCCCCGTCTCCCGCTCCATTTCTTATGTTTTCCCGCCGTGGCATTCGGGCCGTTAGCTCAGCTGGCAGAGCAGGTGACTCTTAATCACAAGGTCGCAGGTTCGACTCCTGCACGGCCCACCAATTTGCCCAGGTCAGCGTAGCTAGCCGCACCCAAGCCACCAGAGAAATCCTCGCGCATAGACGCAGAGGCGCAGCGAGGGATTGCGTGAAGCGTCGGCTACTCTTGGGACTCGGTGAGCGCCACGGCGGGGTGCTCCAAGTCGTTTTGGTTGAAGGTTGCGCTGAGCTCGTACTGAGAGCCAGCCTTGGCGTTTAGATCGGCCTTCGCCCGCAGGTTTCCGTCCGGTTGTTCGATGTAGAGCGTGTAGCTTCCCTGCGGGATTTCGCCGATGTTGAACTGACCGTCCGTGTCCGTGATTGCAAACAGGGTGTGATCGAGTACATATATCCAGCCCGCCATCCATGGGTGGATGTCGCACGCCAGGCGAATCGGTTTAGGTTCGGGTTCGGCGTTAATTGTCGTTTCGAAATCCTGGTCGGGCGTCGTGATTACGTTGAACGCGTTGCGCGGATTTCGCGATTCGGCGCGGATGTTGTGATTCGCGGCATCCTCGTTTCCAAAGATCATCGCTTGACCCGGCGCAATCGCGAGCAGGTGGGGCAGGAACGTGTAATCCCGTTGCGTCACTTGGACTGGTTCGGGATTCGGCGCATGCGCGGGAAGTTGCACGGCGGGTTCGGCAGGCACGAGCAGCACGAGGCAATCTTTCACGCCGGCGTTTGCGGGGTTCACTTCGAGGAGCGGCCTGCGGCGGCCCATTTCATCGACGTTGGGATTCTTCTGAACGAGACCTTCGTAACGAATCGTCCCCGCGAGTGACGCGGCCTCGGAGTCGACGGGTTCCAGTTGGCCCGTGCAAGATGCGACGCATGCGAACAGGATGGTCCAACTCAGAGCCGCGAAAGGCCAAATCTGCAAAACTAACCCTGGGATTTGTCTTCTTATTCGGCTCTTCATCGCCCCCTCGGCGGTGGCATGGATGACAAAAATCGCGATTGGGCATCAACGCGCTTGTATGTAGACGACATCCCGCTTATAGCCTCCATTGGAGTATGTCACATCGCGTCGGGCAAACCGCTAGACAGTCGTGCGCAAACTTCAGTAGGCTACGTGGCTGGGCGGGAGCTGGTGGCTGGGCGGGATCTGGCGGCTGGGCGAGATCTGGCGGCTGGACTTAGGGTGCATTTCGGGCGGCGAGAGGAGCATGTGCAGGGTATGGCTTCCGCATCGGACAACGGCGTTGCGCCGATCCATGTTTCGGGTTTGACGCGGCGATTCAAAACCGTTGTCGCGTTGAACGATGTGAGCTTGACCGTGCCGCGGGGGTGCGTGTTCGGTCTGCTTGGCGAGAACGGCGCGGGCAAGACGACGCTGATCAAGCATGTCATGGGGTTGTATCGCGCGCAACGGGGGACCGTGCGCGTGTTTGGCAAGGACCCTGTCAGCGATCCGGAAGGCGCGCTGGGGCACATCGGGTATCTGAGCGAAGATCGCGATATTCCTCGGTGGATGAAAATTCACCAGTTGATGCGATTTACGCGCGGCTTTTATCCCAAATGGGATCCGAAGCTGGCGGACGATTTGTTGGCGCGTTTCGAATTGAATCCGCATCAACGCATTCGGACGTGTTCGCTGGGTCAGACGGCGAAGGTGGGATTACTCGTCGCGCTCGCGCATCGTCCGGATTTGGTGGTGCTCGATGAGCCGTCATCGGGGCTCGACGCAGTTGTGCGGCGGCATATTCTCCACTCGGCGATTCGCGAAGTGGCGGACGACGGGCGCACGGTGTTGTTTTCGTCGCACTTGCTGGATGAGGTCGAGCGCGTTTCGGACTACATCGCGATCATGAACAAAGGCACCGTGTTGCTCTGCGACACGCTGGAGAACATCCGCAAGACGCATCGCAAGTATGCGTTCGTGTTCGCGGAACCGCAGGCGCGCCCGCCAGCGATTCCAGGCGCGCTGTATTGTCATGGCGCGGGGAACGAGTGGATGGTGCTGCGCGCGGGGGCGGAGGACGGGATCGCGGACGCGGCGCGGGAACTCGGGGCGCGGGTCCACGAGGAATCGAGGCCGACACTCGAGGAAATTTTCCTGGCGCATATCGGCTCGGACACGCTGCGGCATAACGTGGCGGCGCGGTGATGGCGGGGATTGCGAATCAATACGTGAGACGTTCGCGGCCGATCTTGACGCTGTTGTGGTCGCAGTGGGTGCGCGTGTGGGGACTTCTATTGGTGACGCTGCCTCTGACGTGGGGCATTGCAAAAGTGATCGTGTTGGCCGAGGCGCGGCTCGACATGCACGAGGACTATGCCGAGATCGGGGCGTATGCGCTGTTGATGGTGGCGATCGCGACCAATCTGATCGCGCTGCTGCTTATTCACGCGGATGCGGATCGCCTCAGCGTCGCTTTGCCGATTCGCATCATCCGATTGCCGGCGGCGTCCTGGCGCGTGACGTTCGGGCTGATGAGTTTTGGCATCGTGTGCGTCGCCGTGTTGGCGATCGGCGTGGGCGCGATCGTCCGCGCGGTCAACGGACTCGACTTCACGTGGTGGTATCCGGCGGTTTTCGCGGTGTGCGCGATGGCAGCGTTACAGGCGTGGAGTTACAGTCTGCGCACGGCGTCGGCCTGGGTCGCTGCGGCGACGTTGGTTGTGGTGGCCGCGCCGTTGCTCTGGCTATTGACGCGGGACGCGACGTACGCGTGGTTTCGCGACATTCATCCCGCGGTGGCGTTCGCGATTGCGATTCCGGGAATGTATTTGCTGACGCTTGGCGCGTTGATGTTGAACCGGCGCGGCGGGTTGCCGGCCTTGTTGCCGCAAAGTTGGATTCGACCCTCGACGCGCAAGTTCAGCGCCGTGAATCAGCGGCCGTTTTCATCCGCTTATCGCTCGCAACTGTGGTACGAGTGGCGGCAATTCGGTTGGCTTTTGCCCGCGCTGCTATTCGCGTCACTCGCGCTGTACTTTCTGGGCATGCCGCTCGCGATCAGCCTCTTCGGAAGCACGGGCATCAATCAGGATTGGAGCGGCGACAAGCCGCCGGCGTCGCTCGCGGTGGATTATTTCAAGCACACGCAATTCGTCACATCGGGGCTGGTATTCGCGTCGGTCGCGGCATCGGGGTTGGTCGGCGCGCTGATGTTCGTGCGTGCGGGCTACTGGAACGCGCGCTCGACGTATTTGATG
>JBGTJY010000139.1:0-2205 GCA_041744855.1 Candidatus Hydrogenedentales bacterium | reverse complement strand
GTTCCGCCGACGCCTTGCACGTCCGCCTGGCCGCCGAGCTTTCCTTCGGTGCCGACTTCGCGCGCGACGCGCGATACTTCCGACGCGAACGCGTTGAGCTGATCAACCATCGTGTTGATGGTGTTCTTTAGTTCGAGGATTTCGCCCTTCGCGTCTGCCGTGATCTTGCGCGACAAGTCGCCGCCCGCGACGGCCGTCGTCACTTCCGCGATGTTGCGGACTTGCGCCGTGAGGTTGGAGGCCATCGAGTTCACGGAGTCGGTGAGGTCTTTCCACGTGCCCGCGACCCCCGGCACGTCCGCCTGCCCGCCGAGCTTTCCGTCCGTGCCCACTTCGCGCGCGACGCGCGTGACCTCGGACGCGAACGAGCGAAGTTGGTCCACCATGACGTTCATGGCTTCCTTGAACTGCAAAATTTCGCCGCGCACGTCCACGGTGATTTTTTTCGAAAGGTCGCCGTTCGCGACGGCGATCGTTACTTCGGCGATGTTGCGCACCTGCGTCGTGAGATTCGCCGCCATCGAGTTGACGTTGTCCGTCAAGTCTTTCCACGTGCCCGCGACGCCCGGCACGACCGCCTGGCCGCCCAGCTTTCCGTCCGTGCCGACTTCGCGCGCGACGCGCGTCACCTCCGACGCGAACGATCGAAGCTGGTCCACCATGACGTTCATGGCTTCCTTGAGTTGCAGAATTTCGCCGCGCACGTCCACCGTGATCTTCTTCGAGAGGTCGCCGTTCGCCACCGCGATGGTCACGTCGGCGATGTTGCGCACTTGGTCCGTGAGGTTGGCGGCCATGGAATTGACGCTTTCCGTCAATTCGCGCCACACGCCGCTCACGCCTTCGACCTGCGCCTGCCCGCCGAGTTTTCCCGCGGTGCCGACTTCGCGCGCGACGCGCGTCACCTCGGAGGTGAAGATCGAGAGCTGATCGATCATGCGATTGACCAGTTTGGCGGAGCGGAGGAATTCGCCCTGCAAGGGCTGCCCGTCCATCTCAAGTGCCATCGGCTGCCCGAGGTCGCCCTTGGCCACCGCGCCGATGGTTCGGGTCACCTCAGTAGTGGGCCACGCCAGGTCGTCGATGAGGGTGTTGATGGCGGATACCTCATCCGACCACGCCCCAACGGCGCCGGGCACCGAAACGCGCTGCTTGAGTTTGCCTTCTTTGCCGACGACGCGAGACACGCGCGAGATTTCGTTGGCACGGCGTTGGCTAGACACCAAAATCGAGTTGTACGCATCGGAGAGCTTCCCATAAACACCGATCCATTCCGTCGGTAGACGCTGCGAAAAATCGCCGTCGCGGAAAGCAATTAGTGCACTGACCACTTGTTCAAGCTGCTGCTCACCCGTGCCAAGAAGCGCGGCAAGGTCGGTGGTCGGCGCAGCGGCCACCACGGTTTCATTGGAATTGAGCTTCGCCTTCTTGGGATCCAGCGTCGTCTTCATCTTTTTTCCTCGGGAATTCATGAATGAGAACTTCTCCGCCGAGCGTAAGTATTGGCTACCGGAATAATCCCTAAGTATCGGGGAATCTACTCACAACGGAACGTGACATTTCTGAGATTTCTTGCTGGCCTGCAATTTTCAATCGAAGCCTTGTAGGGGCGGGTTTCTACCCGCCCGCTGGGTCGGCGCGAGACCTACGAATTGTCCGGGCGCTCGATGATTTCCCAATGGCCCCTGGCCAATTCTCGCAGCCGGGCGATCTCGGCGGAATTCCCGTTGCCTGCGGCGCGCAGCCAATCGCGGAAATTCTTCAACTTCGTGTGGATGGTTTGATAGGCCTTGCCCGATCGACGCGCGACCTCGCTCAGGTTTCCCTCGCATTGTCCGACCATCGCGGCGAGGTATTCCCGGTGTACCGACTCGGTCAGATCGTCGAGCGTCTTCGTGGTGTCCATCACGAAGCCGGTCGATTCGGCGGGACGCGCGCGCAATCCGATCCGATCCAGGAACGTGCGCGGCAGCGAGTCGGGCGTCAACACTTGTTCAGAAAGCGGAGAAAGCGCATACGCGACATCAATGCACTGCAACAGCTCGCGGATGTTCCCGGGCCAGTCGTAGGCCTTGAGCAGGTTGACCACTTCGGGCGAAAGCGCCTTGGGTTCGCCATCGGGCGTTGCGCGATTCAAAGTCTCGATGCGGCGCTCGGCCAGAATCGCGATGTCGTCCTGCCGTTCGCGCAACGGCGGAATCGTGA
>JBGTJY010000138.1:0-2559 GCA_041744855.1 Candidatus Hydrogenedentales bacterium | reverse complement strand
CCAATCCTCCAGCATTATTGCCAATGTTGCCCATGAAACTCTCGAAGCCGTGGGGCATTTGTTTCCCCAAGGGGTTGGTGATGACGTTGAGGAGGACGCGGACGGCGGCTTGGCGATTACTCACGCGGGGCTGGCTTGGTTTGCCGTTCCGGCACGAGCGACCGGTTACATTCAAAGTATCGACGGGGACGCGCTATTAGCTTTGGCGAGCAAACGCGGGACCATCCTGCGCATGGAACGCGGCATCGGCGAGTTCGTCGTCGAGGGGACACCGCTGGTCTCCGTGGCCGGCCCGGGTGAATTGGACGACGACACGACGGTCGAGATCAACGCGGTCTACGTCATCAGCCGCTATCGCACGGTGGATCAGGATGCCAGCTTTGGCATAAGGCAACTCGTGGACGTCGCGCTGAAAGCGTTGTCGCCCGGCATCAACGACACCACGACCGCGGTGATATGCGTGGACTACCTGGCGGCGATCCTTGTCCGGCTTGCATCGCGGCCCATGGCGAGCGCCCATCGCTTGGACCAGGGGGAACTGCGCGTGATTGCCCGAGGCCCGAGCTTCGCGAGCCTGTTGGCCGAAGCCTTTGACCAGATTCGGCAGAATTCAGCCGGCAATGTCGCGATTCTCACGCGGTTGCTTGAGGCTCTGGAAATCGTTGCGGGCCAGACGGCGAACCTGCGACGAAGACAAGCACTGCGGCAACAAGCGGAACTGATTGTCGCCGTGGCCGAGCGAACGATTCCATCGCCGCACGATCGGGGGGAGGTCGAAGCGGCCATGTTACGGCTGTCCCAAGTTCTCGCGAGGCAGTAGAGGACAAGACGCTGAATGTACCGCAGATAATTTCGGGAACGAGCGAATCCGAGTAGTCCGTTCCTGCGCGCGTTCGACAAGGCAACGGGAATGGTCGTGGGCGAGATTGATCTGCCAGGTCATTGGCGGGGTCCACGCAAGTCGAATTCCTTCAAGGTCTGTCCTCTCTTGTCGTTCAACTCACGCCTAGAAATCCATCAGCGATCACGCTACATCTCGATTTCGCATTGACTCGCCCCGGGGCCGCGATGTTTCGCGGCCTTCTTGAAGGTGACGTTTGCGCCCGTTACTTGCGGCATGTCGATCCGCTTGCCTTCTAGGAGTTCGCGAACCGTCACGATTTGAACCTTTGGGTGTTTGCCCCAGGGCGATTCGTAGAAGCCTGCATTCGCTGCTTCCGCGCGCATGGGTTGGGTGGAGTTGTGCATCGTTATGAGCACTCCGATGGCGGCCTTTTCGCGCTCGACGACGCCGACGAGATCGCGAACGTCTTTCACTTGAACATTCTTGCCGCCTTTCACTGAGAGCACGACCTGTTTCGTGTCGCTGTTGCCCTCGTGGAAGAAGAGGCGGCCGTCAATTCCCTTGTCCGCGCCTTTCTTCTGCTCGACCGGCCGAGCACCGACGAGTCCCAACGCCCACCACTGGAACTGAAACGGGTCCTGCTCAGCAAGAATCCGCGCATCCGGCACGGAGTTTGGTTCTCCGATGACGTCGTACGTCTTGTTAATACCCTCGCCGTAGGTATCCAGCAGTCGATGCTTGATCAGGTTCGTTGCAAGAAAAGTAATATCGATCCCGATCCAACGCCGCCCAAGTTTTTGCGCCGCGTCGATCGTCGTTCCGCACCCGCAGAAGGGATCGAGGACGAGATCGCCGAGGTTACTGCTTGAGGAGATGATCCGTTCGAGCAAAGCAAGTGGTTTCTGAGTCGGGTAGCCCAAGCGCTCAGCGGCTTTCGCGTTGATTACCGGTACATCGGTCCAGATGTCCTGCAACGAGACACCTTCCATTTCGTCTACATACTGTTTCAACCGAGGAGTCCCGGATGAAAAATAATGAAGAAGGTCCTGCTCGGCAAACGACCGCAAGTTTTCTTTACTGTATGCCCAATACCTGCCCCGTGGGGGCTTTACGGCCTTGTACTCGGAGTTGGCTTTTGGGTTTCGCCACTCATCCCGAAGATCATGAGTCCACGTTCCTCCGGTCTTACGCTTCACTCGCCAATCGTAGGCCGTATCTCCGCCCGGTTTCGCGGCGCTCAAATCAGCATCCTTGTACCGACCCCGACTATCCGAGTTTTTGAACCGTCTGTCGACGTACTCGGGATCGTATTTTGTGAACACATGATTCCATTCCCACTTCTCAGTCCTGGTATAAAAAAGGATAACGTCGTGGATGTGCCCGTGTTGCCGTCTTCCCTGCTTTGCGTCGCTATGAGCACTACTCCGTTTCCAAATAAGTTCGGTTCGGAAATTTGACGCACTGAATACTGCGTCCATAAGCAACTTCAAATAGTGGCTGGCCGTCGGGTCACAGTGCAGATAGATCGACCCCGTGGGTTTGAGTACCCTTCGCAGCTCGACAAGGCGCGGCGCCATCATCGAAAGATACGCAAGCATGTCCGTCTCTCCGACGAGCTCGCGAAACGCGCGCAACGCTTGTGCGACCTTGTCGCTCCTCACTACGATCTCTTGATACGCGTGCGCCGCATTTTCGTCCCACTTCCACGTATCTTC
>JBGTJY010000137.1:0-2570 GCA_041744855.1 Candidatus Hydrogenedentales bacterium | reverse complement strand
CGAAGACGCAATTCCCGCTGAGCTCGATTGGGACGGCTGGATCGGTAGCGCGCCCATGCGGCCCTTCAAGTCCGAAATCTATCACGCATTCGAGTGGCGCCGGTGGCGTGATTTCGGGTGCGGCGCCACGGGCGATTTCGGTTGCCACATTTTCGATCCCGTATTCACGGCGCTCGATATCGGCGCGCCCATCAGCGTCCGCTCGGAAGTCGAGAGCGAATACGAGGAGGTCTGGCCCGCGTGGTCGATTCACCATTACCTATTTCCTGGCACAGCCCTCACGGCCGGAAAGATCATCGCGGCAACTTGGCACGACGGCGGCAAACAACCGGACAAGCGCATCTCGCCGCATCTGCCCGCGGATTACGAGTTGCCGGCGAGCGGCTCGTTGTTAATCGGTGAGGACGGCACGATGATCATTCCGCACGTCGGCCACCCCGAACTGTACCCCGTCGAGAAGTTCAAGAATTATCCGCACCCGCAACTCGCGCCGCTCAATCACTACCACGAATTTGTGGAGGCCGCGCTTGGCAACGGATCCACCGGCGCGAATTTCGATTTCGCAGCGCCGATGACCGAGGCAGTATTGCTCGGCAACGTCGCCGGCCGTTTCCCTGGCAAGACGCTCGAATGGGACGCGGACCGCATGCGCGTCACGAACCTCCCCGACGCGAACGATCTGCTGGAGAGGCGGTATCGGAGAGGGTGGCGAGTGAAGGGACTGTGAACTAATTCCTGTCAGGTTAGCGCATGAAAGAGTGCAGCCGCGATGCCGATCTTGACGACTTCGAAAACGATCATGTCCAATAACGCGAACACAATTATGACGAGCAGGAAATCCCAAAAGTCGAAGTCGAAAAAGTAATCCAGGATGAGATACGCCAGGAGTAATCGCGCGAACATGAGGAGCGCGGCGTAGATCGCTCCGACCATCGGCAACTGCCCGATAAGCAACGCCGCCGCCGCCAGCGTGAAATGCATCATCCACAACGCGAGCGTCGCGATGCCAATGTGAAGCACATTACCGGCGAACGTATCCCGCGGCAGGCGCTGCTGCGCCGAGAGCACGATGTACAGCGCGATCATCCACGCGCCGGCGACCGCAACGAAATCCCACGCGCCGAGTAAGAGCAACGCCCACTTCGGCAATTCGATCTCTTCGGCGTTGATGCCGCTGCGCGCCGACTCGGGTACCCCGAAGCCCTCGGTGAACATCAGCACGATCGTCAGGAGGACGACGGCGAACGCCAGGCCGATCAGTCCAATGCGAAACGCCCGTGTCTGCGTGAATGGCGCCTTCGGTTGGCTGAGCGATTCCCGCAGCGGCTCGTAGTCCGCCTCGCCGGGCCGCCGAGTGAAGACCACTTCGGGCAGTCCATCGACCGCCAACACGGAACAGTGATGACAAATAACGCCGTGGAGACGAGCGACGCGATCCCAATCGCCCCGAAAAGCTTTCCCGCACCGCGCACATGCGTCAACGACGGCAGCGGTTGTGGTTGGCGCGCCAACAGCAGCCGCTTCCATCGGCCGCAGGTCGTCGTGGCGAACGATGACGATAGTTCCGCAACCGGGACATCGGCCCCGGCTGCCCACAGCGAACGTCGACACCCGCATGACATGTCCGCAACGGCAATCGAGCAATGCGTCGCTCACTCAGGCTTCCCTCTGATCCCTGAGCGATCCTACAACTTCGAGCGATGTGATATTCGTAGGGGCGGTTCGGGAACCGCCCCGGGGTGCGTGCCACGATCCGGGGCGGTTCCAGAACCGCCCCTACGGCGTTGGCCCCGACGGCATTGGAGCGTTGGCCCAAAAAAAAAGGTGCGGGCGGCGGGGTGGGTCCCGCCGCCCTAGGTGCGCGTTGCGATCGCTGAACTTAGTTCAGCGGAGGTGACGTAGAGGACGCGGCCGTGCCGTCGCCTTCGAACCGAATCATGCCCGATTCGTCGACGAAGTAAGCCTTCGTGCCCGTCTTGTTAACCAGCGCCGGGGAAGCCGTCGCCGTGTAGCGCGGAACTGCGTTCGATTCCAAGGTCGGGACCGCCGCGAAGGCGTAGCCCTGTTTCGTGCCGGACGCCAACGCGGAGTCGACGAACGGGGTCGTGCCCGTGCCGAGCGCCGTCAGTGTGCCGTACTTGCCAATACCGTTGGTCGTGGCATCGATGCCAGCCGCTTGGTACGCGACTTCACTCGTGGCCACCGTGCGGATACCGCCTGCTGCGCCCGCTTCATTCGCGCTCATACGCGAACGGAGCAAGTTGGGGATCGCGATGGCCGCGATAATCGCGATAATTGCCACCACGATCATCAACTCGATGAGCGTGAAACCTGCGTTCTTCTTCATTTGCGTGTTCCTCCTTGACTTCAACTGGGTTTAGGTCGGCCCCGCTCGGGACCGTCTTTTCTAAGTTCGACTAACGCACGCCTTAAGGCAACCCCTATGCCAGCGGGTGACCAACGACCTAAACTTATCCACTGCACGGTGTTACGCAAATTCATTGGGTGGAGGGCTTGCAGTCGAAATCGAGATTCGGCGACGCGCGACGTCCACCAACGACAATTAACGT
>JBGTJY010000136.1:0-3053 GCA_041744855.1 Candidatus Hydrogenedentales bacterium | reverse complement strand
AAGGGGATCGGTAGGGGCGCTGGACATCTTCCGGATAAAAGGACACATACAAGGGAAGAGAAGCTTTCACAATCCTTTAAGAGTGAAGAAGTTACAGCGAAAGTCGGCAACCGGCACACTGCGAAAATGAAAAAGAGCCATTTATTTTAGGGTTCAGGGTCTAGTGGGCAAGCGCTTCGAAATCCCGGACGATGCTTGGCAACATTCCCGCATCGAAGGGAAAACAAAATTCGAGTTTCTGCGATTGCCATCTGAGCGTTCCCCCGACGGTCATGTGGCCCAAATGATCGATGGCGCGGAGGACAAGGGTCAGGCCATCGGGGCTGGCCAAAATCGTCTCGCCCTGCCGGATCCGTTCAAACCCACGGAGGTCCTCCAAGAACGCGAACCAATCAGAGACCACTATCCAAAACTGATCGGCGGCGCTGTAGCCACCAACCTTGACCGTTACGTTCAATAGGAGGTCATCGTCGGCGGATGCACCGGACCCCTCGAATGTTGAGCGCTCGATTAAGAGATACTCTCCGTCGCCGCCCGCCAGCCGCATTCACGGACTCTCAAGTCGCGCTAGACAAAACATCATATCTTCGGTTTGGAGACCGCTGGGTGAAACCCGATCGACTGTCTGATTACCCACAAACTTGACCTGGAGAGCAGCACTGCCCCGGCGCACACAGTTTCATTTCGCCTTCTTCGCCCATGCAGTACATGGCCGACGCAGCGCCAGCCAGAGGAGCGCCGTCGACGAAGCTCAGTAAGGCACGCGTTGTCGTTCGCCATTCCCCGCCGACGATTCGCCCGGGGAGCTCGTTCGCGTTGAGCAATTCCTCGATGACCTCGGGCGCTACCTTCATTAAATGCGCCGCTTCGCCGATAGTTAGAATCTCGCCGTCCATGTCAGGCACTCCTTGTGAATCGTGCGTGAATATCCTACCATAGCGGGCCGATCGCCGCTCCCCCGCGACGGCATCGAACCCCCACTTTCCGTGCGGGCTGGGGCATATTTCGTGAAAACGCGTTTCTCTATCCATGCATAGACATATCAACGGCTTTTTTTTCGTCGCGCTGTTCCTCGCCCAGCAGAGTTGGGCGCAAAGCGCCGTAATGGATCTCCCCGTCACCGTCGCGGGGGAATACCTTCGGTTCACGATTGATCCGCGGCAGGGCGGCGCGATGACTTTTCTCGAGCTGGTGGCCGAACCGCGCAATCAGACGCACGGCGCGGGCTTGTTGCAGGAGGGATTCGGCGTGGCGAGCCCCTATGTGCCCAATCGGCGACTGAACCAAAAACTCGAAGTCTTCGACGAGGGCAATGGCCGCTCGCGCATGGTGTATTCGTACGACGGCGATGGGCCGCACATCAACGGCCTGCACGTCCAAAAGACGGTGACGCCGCTCAACGACCGGGCGAGCGTGCGCGTCACTTGGCGTATCGAGAACCGCGGCGCGGGCGCGCAGTGGATTGCGCCGTGGCTGCACAATGACCTCGCGCCCGGCGGCACGATTGACGCGGCGGATCGAATCGATGTGCCTTCGCTGAAGGGCATCGAACGCGCGGACTCGAGCGCGTACTGGACGGCGTCGCGCAATTGGATTGCGGTAACCGACACGGCGCTGCGCGAGACCGTTTACGCCGTGTTCGACGCGAACGACATTCACTCCTTCGAAACCGCGCGGGCGGTCGACCGCTCCGTCCTCGGATTCAAGGCGCTGTTCGTTCCGCGGAGCCTGGGCGCGGGGGACTCCTTCGAAACGACATTTCGGATTGGGATTGTGCGCGGTCTCGAGCGCGTGAGCTTTGCCACGGATGAACTCGCAGCGCAATTGGACTACGAGAATGGCCAACTTCGATTTTTGATGAGCGCGGCGGAACACCTAGCCGATACGGAAATTCATGCGCGGGCACTCGATGCGGCGGGCGACGGCGAGGCGCTGCAATCGAAGCACTTCAATCTCGCGCCGGACGAGTTGGTGCGTTGCACGTACACGTGGCGGCCATCGCAAACTGGCGCGTACGACTTCCTGGCGCAATTGCGTCAGCGCGGCAAGCCGCTCGAATTGGGCGGCGACACGCATCCTCCGCACGGCGGCGTGGATACGCGGATTGCGATTGCGGGAAACGAGGACTATCGATTCGAGCCGTGGACCGATGCTCCGTTCGCACTGGATCGTCGCCCGCAGGAATATGCGCGATCGTTGGCTGCCGACTCACCGGCGCAAATCTGGTTCGAATCGCCGCTGCGCAAGGTGTTTCAGAACGATCGCGTCAAACCGGCCGGGGAACCGAATCCGGTGCATCGCGTCGAGCTCGCGCGAAACGAACGCGAGTCGTTTCAAATCGTGCTGCGGCCGGACGCTGACGACGTGTTGCGGCGCGTGGGCGTTCGCGTGCATGACTTGAATGAAGCTGTCAGCGGCGCAGTCATTTCAAACGCACACATCACTGCGCGGCGCGTGGGGTACGTGCCCGTGCGAATCGGGTCGCACTTCGAAAACCCGACGGGGATGTATCCCGATCCGCTGTTGCCGATGGAGCCGTTCTACGTCGCGGGCGAACAATGCGCCCCGATTTGGGTGACGGTGTTTGCGCCCGCGGAAACGCCCGCGGGTATATACCGCGGACCGATTGAGCTGCACTTCGCCGACGAACCGCCGGCCGAGCTGGCGCTCGAGGTGAAGGTCCACGATTTCACGTTGCCCGATTTGCCGCGCTTGCGGACGAGCTTCGGCGTGTCGATCGGCGACAGCCTCGCTGCGGCTCGTCGACAGGACTATGCTGGGTCGGCCGCCGAATTCGCCGCGCAACTTTTGGCCAATGCGGCGGAACACCGCGTTACCCTGCGTAACGTGATTCCGTTTCCGGAACCCGGGGCGGATTTCGTTCGGGCATTTGCAGCTTACGAGACGGATGCGGCCGCGCGCGCGCCGTCGACGTCCCTGGCCGTGCCCGCATCACTGCTCACCGATCCGGCCGTGTTGCAGCGCGTGAATCGCTGGGTGCGCGCCGAGGGTCTATCGAAGACGGCGTTCACACTGCTGGCCGAGAACCCGCC
>JBGTJY010000135.1:0-2100 GCA_041744855.1 Candidatus Hydrogenedentales bacterium | reverse complement strand
CCGCCCTTCTGGAAATCGGCCGAGTTGAGTTTGACGGAGACCGCGAAATCGGCACCGGTTCTCGCACGCACGGCTTTGACCGATTCCAGGAGTAGCCTCGCGCGGTTTTCGATCGACCCGCCCCACTCATCCGTGCGTTGGTTGACGCGCGGGCTCAGGAATTCGGAGAGTAGGTAGCCGTGCGCGGCGTGGATCTGGACGCCGGTGAAGCCGACGTCGCGCGCAACTGCCGCTGTGTGAGCGAAACGGCGTATCGTGTCCCTCACCTCGTCGGCCGTCATGGCGCGCGGGTCGCCGAATTGGCCTCCCGGCAGCGCGAGCTTCACAGCGGACGGGGCCGACGGATTGGGGTTCACGGCTTTCGGTGTCTGGCGGCCCGAGTGCGCGATTTGTGCCCAGACTTGCGCGCCGCTCGATTTCGCAGCGGTCGTCCACGCCTTCAATGCCGCGAGTTGCTCCGGCGATTGGGGGCCGTCGATGGCGACGTTGCCCGCACGCTCGAGGTGTTTGCGATCGATCTGAATGTTGCCGCTGAGCAGCAATCCCATCCCCGCGTCGGCCCAGCGCTTGTAGAGACGCACGTGACGTTCCGTCGCGCGGTTCAGGGGATCTCCCAAACCCTCGGTCATGGCGGCTTTGGCCAAGCGATTCGGCAATACCTGGCCGCATGGCAGGCGCAGGGGTTCGGACAATGGGCCGAGCATTGAGGACTCCGATGGCAATAGCGTTCGGGTGCAGGTTGCGCGGTGGCAGTTTGCGGCGCAATAGGTGTGCGGATTTCTCTGGATAGGCCCCAATTGCGCGGAATCCAGGGCGTCTGTGCTTTAGAATGCATCGCTTCTCCACCCTTGTTCGCGGGGCGAAGCCGCTATATTCCCCCGCGATTCCTATCAGTCAGCGAGTGCGTCGATGGCCAAACCTGCCGCCAAATCCGATCTCTTTGAAAACGACGGTGTGGACAACACTTCGCGCGCCTATTCCGCGAAGGACATCGAGGTTGTCGAAGGGGTGGAGCCGGTCCGGCGGCGGCCAGGCATGTATATCGGCGGCACGGACGAGCGCGCGCTGCATCACCTGGCGTCCGAAGTCATCGACAACGCGATGGACGAGGCGGTCGCGGGGCACGCGAACTGGATCGAGATCGTGCTCGAGGCCGGCAATATTTTGACCGTGCGCGACAACGGCCGGGGCATTCCGGTCGATCCGCATCCGAAGTTCAAGCCAAAGTCGGCGCTGGAGATCATCTTCACGACGCTGCATTCCGGCGGCAAGTTTCAGGCGGGCGCCTATGAGACCAGCGGCGGGCTGCACGGCGTCGGCGCCTCGGTCGTCAATGCGTTGTCGGAATGGCTTGAGGTCGAGGTTGCGCGCGACCGCAATCTTTGGGCGCAGAGGTACGAGCGCGGGGCTCCGGTGACGAAGCTCAAAGACATGGGCTCGGTGCACAACCGGCGCGGCACGACGGTGCGGTTCAAGCCGGACGTGAAGATTTTCGGGCCGGACGCACATTTCAAGCCGTCGCGACTTTATCGCGCGGCGCGGTCGAAGGCTTATCTGTTCCGCGGCGTCGAGATTCGGTGGTCGTGCACGCCGGAGCTGATCCACAGCAACGACACGACACCGGCGGAAGACACGCTGCACTTCCCGGGCGGGCTTTCCGATTATCTCGAGAGCATCATCGGCAAGGCTCCAACCGTGACGCCGCGGCCGTTCGCGGGGCGGGTCGATTCCAAGGACAAAGGGATTGTAGAGTGGGCAGTGACGTGGTCGCCGTCGATCGATCCGTTCATGAACACCTACTGCAACACGATTCCGACGCCGCAGGGCGGCACGCACGACAACGGGCTGCGGTCGGCGCTGGCGAAGTCGCTACGTGCTTACGGCGAACTCACGAACAATCGCAAGGCGCCGCAGATCACCGCCGAAGACGTGATGGCTCAAGCGCAAGCGATGCTCTCCGTTTTCATCCGCGACCCGCAGTTCCAGGGGCAGACGAAGGACAAGCTGTCGAGCCCGGAAGCACAGCGTTTGGTCGAAGGTGTCATCAAGGATCACCTCGATCATTGGCTTGCCGACTCGCCCAACGACGCGAACAAGTTG
>JBGTJY010000134.1:0-2151 GCA_041744855.1 Candidatus Hydrogenedentales bacterium | reverse complement strand
TAATCTTCGTCGTCTTCACGGTTGCGCCCTGCCGGAGCAGCGTGGCGAGTTGGGCATGCGTAACCTCCGGCGCGAACACGGCCCTGCCCCGCAATCTCCTGCGGGAAGCCGACTCCTCCGCGCTTGGTTTGCCGCCCGTCTCCTGGGCCACTTGGAATACATTGTCGCGGCCCAGCACATCGGCATAGTGCAGCGCGGAAAGGGAATTCACCGTATCGTTCGAGGTCAACGCCAACAGCCGGCCGATTTCCGCCAAGTCCAACTCCTCGACAAGCGTGCCCGAGAGCGCGTCGCCATGCCGTGCGGGGAGTCCCGCAAGCCGCGCGGCTGTCGTATGCCTGCGGTTCAAATCGAGTAGGAGCACAGGGAAACCTTCCTTTTGCAGCGCGAGCCCAATCTGCCGGGGCAAGTTGTCCGCGCCCACGATCAGAATCCCCTGGCGATCCCCCGGGGCAAGGCTAAGCCGGCGCGCAAGCGGAACGCCCGCCAGGCCGTACAGCGCGACGGTGGACGCAATGACGAGGAACGCCGTGGGGGCAAACTCCCCCGCGTTCGGCAGGTCGCGTTCCGTAAGCCGGATGCCGAAGACAGACGCGACTGCGGCCGCGACGATGCCTCGCGGGGCCATGCAAGCCACAAATGTTCGCTCGTTCCACTTAAATTTCGATCCCAGCGTGCAGACGGCGACGGCAAGCGGGCGCACCAACACGACCAGAAAGACCACAAAGAGCACGCTCCACGGGCCAAGAAAGGCGATCGAGTTCGGGTCCAGTTGCGCCGCGAGGACAATGAACAGGGCGGAGAGCAACAGGGTGCGCAAATTCTCCTTGAAGTGAATGAGCTGGCGCACGTCGATGTGTTTTTGATTGACGACGTAGATGCCCATCAACGTCACCGCCAGCAAGCCCGATTCTTGTTGGATGGCGTTCGAAAGCGCAAACGTGCCCACGACGAACGCAAGCGTCATCGACACTTCCAGATGATCCGGTATCCATCGCCTGCGCAAGAATTCGACCAGAGCCATCGCAAACGCGAACCCAGCCACCAGGCCCACCGCCAATGTTTTCAATACACCGATCACGATGTGGGTCGGCGCGCTGGCAACCTGCTCGGCAATGACCGCCTCGTAGACAAGCAGGGCGAGCACGGCGCCTATGGTGTCGCCAAGGATGCCTTCCCATCGAAGCAGGGCCGCGACGTTGCGGTGCGGACGAATCTGGCGCAACATCGGCCCGACAACGGTAGGACCCGTCACAACCAGGACCGCGCCCAGCAGGAGTGCCACCGGAATTTCGAAGTCGAGCAACGTCACTGCCGCGGCGGAAATCATGCCCCAGGTGATCGCAATCCCGAGCGTGACGAGCAAGATCACCGACCGACCGACCTGGCGCAATTCCGCTAGCCGGAGCTCGAGTCCCCCTTCGAAAAGGATCAGCGCCACCGAAATCGAGACGAGCGGCCGCAGGAAGTCGCCGAATAGCGCCTCGGTGTCGACGAATCGGCCCACGACCAGCCCCGCGAGCAGCAGCAGTAGAATGGACGGCAACTGAACGCGCCATGCCACCCACTGCGCGGCAACCCCGGTGACGATAACAATCGCGAGGCTAAAGAGTCCGGTTTCCATCGCGGCGCGCGGCAGTACCCCATCGGTTTTCATGCGAGCTTTGGCGCCGCACGGGGCCTAAGTTTGGCGTATTCGCGTAGAATGTTTCCATAAACGAATTACCCTCTCGCCGATTACCGAGACCGCTCTTCTTCCTCCGATGAACTTTCCACGCACGATAAAGAAACGCTGGAGGCCCGTCGCGCGCCTGTGGCTGGCACGGGTGCTCGTTGTGGCCGTAGCCGCGCTCGCCTTCGCCCAGTGCGTCACGCCTTACTTCGAGAACATCGCCATCATGGATGCCGCGTGGAATGGCAATTTGGCCGACATGCGGCGCCACGTGAAGTGGGAGCCGGAGCAGATCGACGGCATCACCGAGGCGACTGACAACTTCGCGCCGATCCATGCCGCGGCGCAAGAGGGGCATTTGCGCGTCGTGAAGCTCCTCGTGAAAAACGGCGCGCGCATCCGCATCTGGGGCTCGGGCGGCGTCTATCCGATTCATTGCGCCGCCGCTCGAGGACACATCGACGTCGTGAACTTCTTCC